>JAPUJL010000040.1 GCA_027296185.1 SAR324 cluster bacterium
CCTTCCGCGCTTTCGCCCGGCCGGAGACGCCCTTCGGGCGCGTGGTGGGCTCGCGCCGCAAATTGCTCGTCGACCAGGGCGAGTTCGATACCTATTGGGACAATCTCACCCGCCAGGCCCCTGCCGAGTCCCGCTGATCCCGCCTGCAAAGGCTTCCTTGCCGGACGGCCAAGAGCCGTTCCGCCACGTTACCTCCAGACGCCCGTTCCGTAGCCCGAAGGCCGCCCCGGCCCGTCTCTCCGGCGCCGCCTATCCGCCGCTTTCGTGCCCGTTACGCGCCCCTCCGGTGCCCATCCTTGGGCGTTATTCTTGCATTTCCATTGCGGTCAGCCCCCGCCCCCTTGCGGATGGCGCGGGACGGACCCTTTGCGAATCGAAAACCGGAGGCCATCGTGAATCCCATGGCGACAGGGCGTTCCACCGGAACGCGAAAGGCCGCCATCCTGCTCCTCTCCCTGGGAGAGGATGCGGCGGCGGAAGTGCTGAAGCTCCTCGACGACGAGGAGGTGCGGGCGATCACCACCCAGATGACCCGCTTTGAAGATGTGACGTTGAACGACGTGGACCGGGTCGCGAACGAGTACTTCGTGCGCCACGACGAGGGCGCCGGCTCGATCGAGGCGCCGGAGACCAAGCTGCAATACCTGCAGCGGGTGTTGAGCAAGGCGCTGGGCGAAACCCGCGGCGGCGATATCGTGGAGGGCATCCTGAACCGGCCCCCCGGTGGAGCCCTGGAAAAGCTCAAGTGGCACGCGCCCCGCACGATCGCGGGATTCATCGCCAACGAGCATCCGCAGGTGATTGCGGTGATTCTGGCCACGATGGACGAGGATGGGCTGGCCGAACGGGTGCTGACCGAGTTGCCAAGCGAAATGCAGAGCGACGTGGTGGAGCGCCTGGCGGGGCTGAATTCCGTCTCGCAGGAGTGGATCGACGAAATCGAGCAGACTCTCGCCGACACCATGCTCCCCGCCGCGAAGGAGGTCATCGCCAAGGACGCCGCCGAGCAACGGGTGGCGGAGGTGCTGGTCACCGGGCCGCGGGCCATGGAAAGGGCCATCATGGACCACATCGAGCGCAAGGATCCGGAGGTCGCGGAGCGCATCCGGGATCAGATGCTTCGCTTCGAGGATTTCATCCGCATCGACAATCCCGGGTTGCAGCGGATTCTCCACCGCTCCAGCATGCAGGACTTGGTGCTGGCGCTACGGCTGGCGGACGACGAGCTGCGCGGGCACGTGATGAGCAACCTCTCGACCCACACCGCCCAGACGGTGGCCCAGGATTTGGAAGAGTTGAACCCCACCCACGTCTCGGTGATCGAGGCGGCTCAGCAGCGGCTGGTGGCCATCGCCCGGCAATTGCTGGACAAGGGCGAGGTGACCCTGCTCGGCAAGCCGGGCACCATGATCGCCTGACCCGGCTCGGCAAGCCGGGCAGATGATCCTCTGACCCCTCCTCCAGAGGCCGCGCCGCCCCATCGGCCCGATCGTCACAGCTCCAACGGCGCGGCCGGGGGCGGGGCGACTTCCACGGACCGCGCAGCGGCGGGCCGCGGCTGCATTCCCAGCGGGCTAAGGGGCCGTCCCGGAAGGTCCGTGCCGACCCGTTGTCATTCCGACAGAGCGAGAATTTCCGGCTGGAGGGCGGGAGATTCCGGCCCACGGTGGGTCGATTTGAGCCAACCCGCACTGCCCGGTGCGGCGGGCGCCTGGGTCGCACCCGTGCCGGAGACGGGAGTCAGATTCCCGCCGCAGCGACGATGAGGTTGTGCAGGCGGGGGCGGAAGCGCAGCATGTCCGGCTGATTTTTTTCCCGGGAAATGTGCACCCGATTGGTCAGGACGATGACGATCAGGCCGCTTTCCGGCTCGATCCAGATCGACGTGCCGGTGAAGCCCGTATGGCCGAAGGCGCCGCTGGGCATCAACTCCCCGCAGCTCATGTAGCCGAACCCCTCGCCCTTGATGTCCCAGCCCAACCCGCGCGGAGGGAGCTTCCGGGGATTGTGATTGTGGGTCATCAGATTCACCGCGGACGTGGAGAACACGCGCACCCCGTCCAGCTCGCCGCCGCGGAGCATCATCCGCGCAAAGCGGTACACGTCCTCCACCGTGGAGAAGAGCCCGGCGTTGCCCCCCTCGCCGCCGAAGACATGGCTGTTTTCGTCGTGGACGATGCCGCGGAGCAGTTGCTTGCGGTAGGGACAGTACTGGGTGGGGGCGATGGCGGCCTCCCACTCCTCGGAGAGCGGGTGAAACGTGGTGCGCGTCATCTGGAGCGGCTGCAGCACGTTGCGGTGGTGATAATCCGACAGGCTCCCGCCGCTCACCCGGCGCACGATCTCCCCCAGGATGAGAAAGTTCACGTCGCCATAGACCATGGCGGTGCCGGTGGGGTGCTGCAGCCGCACGTGCATCAACCGCCGCAGCGCCTCGGCGGGCGAGAGCTCCTCGCTGAACAGATCGATCAGGGGCGGCAGCCCGGAGGTGTGGGTCAGCAGATGGCGCAGGGTGATGCCCCGCTTCTCCGGGGTATCGAACCCGGGGACGAATTCCACCACCTTGTCCTCGAGGGAGACCCGGCCCTGTTCCATCAGCGCCACCACGCATGCCGCCGTGGCCATGGGCTTGGTCAGCGACGCCAGATCGAAGAGGGTGTTCCGCTGCAACTCCTCGGCTTCGGGACCCATCTCGATCCGGCCCCAGGGCTGGTGGATGAGCACCTCCTCGCCCAGCGCCGCGAGCAACTCGATCCCCGGAAAAATCCGTTGCCGCAGGGCGGACTCCACCAATGATTCCAGGTCCTTGCGCCAATTACGGCCAAAATTGATTTTGCTTGTTCGGTTCACGCCGATTCGGTAAGCTGGGTCGCCTTGGGAGGCTTGCGGGAATGAAGGCGGATGTGGGGCCGGAGACGCAGGGGCGCCGAGCGAACCCATCTTACCCTATCATTGGCATTTCCTCGGCTTCAAGGCCCATTCGGTCACGTTTCCCGCGCTCCCGCCGCGCTTCCAGTCCCGCCGTACAGGAACCCAGCAGTTGCAGCGTGAGTGGGTTGCGCCTGCCCGCGGATCGGTGTGGAAGCGCCGCCGCCACACAATTACCGGAAACCGGGGCTGCTGACGGCCCGTTCGAGCAATGTCACGCATCGTGCCTCCCCGCAGACGGCCGCTGCGCCGGGATCGCCCGCCCGCTCATCCGGTGCCGCGGCGGGGGTGGCGCCCGCAGTGCCTCTCGCGGTGCTTCTCGCGGTGCCTCCCACAGGGCGCAGACAGCATCCAAAGGAGGGTGAGGTTTCCATGAAGACCGGTCTCGATCCGATCCCCCCCGACGCCCTCAAGGCGGAACACGAGGGGCCGTCGCAAATCCTGCAGACGCTGATCGACATTGGCCGGATCATCACGACCTCCCACGGCCTGGACGAAACCCTGGGGCATACGGTCGATTTGATCGCCGAGCGGATGCAGGCCGACGTGTGCTCCATCTACCTCCACAACGAACCCTCTCAGGAGTTGGTGCTGCAGGCCACTCACGGGCTCAATCCGGAAGCGGTGGGCCAAGTGCGCTTGACCGCTCACGAGGGGCTGGTCGGACTGGTGCTCGAGCAGGGGGCTCCGCTGAACCTGACGGACGTCTCGAACCATCCCCGGTTCAAGTACTTCCCCTCGATCAACGAGGAGCCGCTGTCCTCCTTCTGCGGGGTTCCGCTGATCGAGTTCCGCAAGACCCTCGGCGTGCTGGCCATCCAGAACCGGGAGAGCCGCCTCTTCACCCCCGAGGAGGAAACGCTCCTGATCGCCATCTCCACCCAGATTTCCGGGTTGATCTCCAAGGCGATCCTCGTGGATCACCTGGAGAAGGAGGCGGGCAAGCTCGACAAAGACCGGGACGCCCGTGAACCGGAGCGGCTGCAGGGCGTGCCCATCGCCGGCGGCGTGGCCCGCGAGAAGGTGATGATTCTCCGCCGCACCCGGCTGGCCGAACCGGAGTATGCCGCCCGGCAATCTCCCCAGGAAGAAAAGCGGGCGCTGCAGCGGGCCATCGACTCCTCGGAGCAGGAAATCCTGGCCCTGATCCGCAGCCTCACCGCCCGGGTGGGCGAGCAGGACGCGGCGATCTTTCACTCCCACCTGCTGTATCTGGAGGACCGCGGCTTCATCCACCGCATCGAGAGCTTGATCGATCAGGGCGCCTCGGGGGCATGGGCCATCCACCACGTCGTGATGGACTACCTGAAAACCTTCCAAAGCCTGGAGGACGCCTACCTCAAGGAGCGGGGCGCGGACCTGGAAGACGTGGGCCACCGGCTGATGCGCCACCTGGGCGTCGCCAAGCCCCGGCCCCTGGGTCAGGACCGCAGCGGCGTGCTGGTCGCCGAGATGCTCTCCCCCAGCGACACAGCGGAGCTGGATCCGACGAAGATCAAGGGGATCGTGACCAGTATCGGCGGATTCGTCTCCCACGCAGCCATTCTGGCCCGGAGCCTGCGCATCCCCGCCGTCAGCGGCATCGAGAATCTGATCGAGCGCATCGACGACGGCGACACGCTCCTCGTGGACGGGGAGACGGGGGTGGTGTTCGTCAATCCGCCCGATAGCGTCTCCAAGGAGTACGAGCGGTATCAAAAAACCCGCATCGACTACCTCACCCACCTGGACGACCTGCGCGACGAGCCCTGTTGCACGAAGGATCACGAGCGGATTCAGCTTTACGCGAACGTGAGCCTGTCCCACGACCTGGAGGACGTGACCCAGTACGGCGCGGACGGCATCGCCCTTTACCGCACCGAGTTGCACTACCTGGTGCGCTCCTCGCCCCCCAGCGTGGACGAGCTGGTGGAGTTCTATTCGCAGGCGGTGGCGGCGGCGGGGGATCGGCTGGTGGTGTTCCGCACCCTGGACCTGGGGAGCGACCACATGCCGCCCTACCTGAGCTTCCCGAAGGAAGACAACCCGTTCATGGGCTTCCGTTCCATCCGCTATCAGCTCAGCCGCAGCTTCCTGTTGCGCGATCAGCTGAAGGCCATCTTGCGGGTGGCCCACCTGGGTCAGGTCGCGGTGATGGTGCCGATGATCAGTCAGCTCGAGGAATTGCACGAGGTGAAGCGCATCTACCGCAATTGCCGCGCGGAACTGGAAAAGGAAGCGGAAGGCCCCCTGCCGGAAGTGAAACTGGGGATGATGTTCGAGGTGCCGGCGACGGTGTTGATGAGCGATCTGTACGCGGGGGAGGTGGATTTCCTGGCGATCGGCTCCAATGACCTGACCCAGTACACCCTGGCCGTGGACCGCAACAACCCCTACGTCAGCCACCTCTACGACCCCCTCGAACCCGCGGTGCTGATCATGATCCGCCGGCTGATCGAAACCTCGCGGCGCGCCGGCAAAACCATCATGCTGGCGGGGGAGATGGCCTCCGATCCCGAAGGATGCCTGGTGCTGGTCGGGCTGGGCCTGCGGGAGCTGTGCATGAATGCCCCGCTGATCCCGCTCGTCAAGGACCGGCTGGCCCAGCTCACCCTCGAACAGACCGAAAACCTGGCGCGGGTGGCGCTGGACTCCACCTCGGGGGCCAACGTCCGCCGCAACATCCGCATGTTTCTCCAGCAATACGGCGCCTAGCGCCCGCCGAACCGGAAAGACCTCCACGCCCATGACCTCCCGGCCGCCGAAGGCGGTGCACCTGCTCTACGGCAATCAACCCTACCTGATCGAGCAACGCGCCCGGCAGCTGGTCGATGCCGTGCTCGGCCCAGGCGAGCGGGACTTCACCTATCACCGCTTCGACGCGGAGGAGATGCTGCGGCAGGCCCCGGCCGATGTGCTGGCGGCCAACATCGATGCCCTCCAGGTGGCCATCCAGTCGCTGCCACTGCTCGGCGACCGCTACCTGGTGCGGCTGGATCACGTGGAGCGGGTGCGGCCCCCCTCCCGCGCGGCGCAGAACCTTCAGAAACGGCTGGCGGAGCTCGAATTGCACGCCGTGAGCTGGGAAGGAGTCCAGGCCTGGATCCTCCCCGAGCACCTGCTGGCCGGCGAAGAGGGAGGTGAGCGGACTCACGCGCAGCGTTGGATCGCCGAGGTCTCCGCCCGGGCCGAGGGCGGGTCGGCGATCGCCCTGGCCGACGGCTGGGAAGACGCGCGATTCCTCATGGCCGGCGGCGAGGCGCGCCGGGCCATGGGGATCAAGCCGTTCCTGCGCGCCGTGCTCAAGGGCAGCTTCACCTTCGCCGACGAGGAAGGCGAAGGGCGTAGCGCTCCCCCCGCAGCCGGCGCGGCGAGGCTCCACGAATTGCTGGCGCGAACCGTCGAGCGGCCCCCACCCGGCTGCCATGTGCTGCTCACCGCCACCGCGGCGCGCGAGGGGGACCTCTCCCGGGCCTTGGTGAACGAGGTCAAGCGGTACGGGGCGATCGAGAAGTTCGTCACCTACGACGACTACGTCCCGCTGGACTGGGTACTTCAAGAGGGACGGGCCCGAGGGCTGAACCTGGCCCCGGATGCGGCGGAACTACTCGTGCGGATGCTGGGCAACGACCACGGCCGGCTGGCGCAGGAGCTGGAGAAGCTCAGCCTGCTCTTTCCCTCCGGGAGCGCGGTGGGCGCCGAGATGCTGATGGGGGCGCTGCACGCCGGGCACCACGGCTCGCTGTTCCTGATCAACGACAAGCTGTGCGCGCGGGATCTGTCGGGCGCCCTGGACGTGCTGGAGCAATTCCTCGAGCAGAGGCCCCACGAGTACCCCGCGCTGATCGGGGTGCTTGCGCGCCACTTCCGCCAACTCTGCCAAGTACACGCCTATTCCCGCCAGGGCACCTCCGATGCCGATCTGGCCACCCGGCTCAAGGTGCACCCGTTCATCGCGAAACGGCTGGCCGGGCAGGCCTCGCGCTTCTCGCCGCGGGAGCTGGAGCGCATCGTCCAGGCCCTGGCGATGCTGGACCGCACCACGCGGCTGCATGCCCACGTGGCGGCGGTGCTGTTCCGCGACTTGGTCGTGGCGGTCTGCCGGGGCGATTATCAGCAGCGGGCGCCGCACTTCGCCATCGGCCAACTATGACCGAGACTCCCGGCCCACCGCCCGCCGGCGGCCCCTCCGCCCAGGAGAGCGAGACCGCCACGATCTACGGGCGGGCGGGCGTCGTCATGATGTTCACGGCTCTCTCGCGGGTCTTGGGAATGGTGCGCGATCTGGCGATCGCTCACCGCTTCGGGGCCGTGGGGGCGACGGACGCCTGGGTGCAGGCGTTCCGGGTGCCCAACGCTCTCCGGCGCCTGACGGCGGAGGGTTCCATGACCATCGCGTTCATCCCGATCTACGTCGAGGTGCGCGAGAAGGAAGGACGGGTTGCCGCGCAACGGTTTGCCCAGCGCGTCCTCATGGCCGTGCTGCTCGCGACCGGCGTGCTGACCGTGCTGGGCGTCGTGTTCAGCGAGGCGCTGACCCTGGTCACCTCGCCGGGCTTCAGCGGCCAGCCGGAAAAGTTCGCCCTCACCGCGTTGCTCATCCGCTGGACGTTCCCCTACCTGATGATGGTCTCGCTGGTGGCCTGGTCCATGGGCGTGCTCAATTCCGAAGGGCGCTATGCGGCGCCAGCCGCCGCGCCGATTTTCCTCAACCTGGGCATCGTCGCCGGGGTGCTGTGGATGACCGATTGGTTTCCGCAGCCGATCCTGGCCGTAGCCGCGGGGGTTTTGATCGGCGGCGCCTGTCAGATGGCGCTCCAGGTGCCCTCGCTGCTGGGCACGGGGCTGCGGCCGCTGCCCCGCCTGGACTGGGGCGATCCTCATCTGCGGCGGCTGCTGCGCTTGCTGGGCCCCTCCCTGCTCAGCGTAGCGGTGTATGAGCTGAACATTATCGTCCTGGGGATCATCGCCAGCTTTCTCCCCTCCGGCCAGATCTTCCACTACAACAATGCCACGCGGCTGACGGAGCTGGTGATGGGCCTGTTCGCCTTCGCCTTCGCCACCGCCGGGTTGCCCAGCTTGAGCGAGCACATCGCCCGCCAGGACTGGCGCGCGGTGGCCCAGACGGCCCGGCTCACCTTCTCGGCGGCCTTCTTCACCGCCTTGCCGGCCATGGTGGGGCTCATCGTCGCGGGACCGGCGGTGGTCTCCATGCTCTACCTTCACGGGGCCTACACCGCTGCCGACGTGCTGGCCACCACCGGCACGTTGCGGGTGCTGGCGCTGGGTATGCCCGCAGTGGCCGCGGTGCGGGTGATGGTGCCCATCTACTACGCTCTTCAGGATTCGCGCACCCCGGCC
>JAPUJL010000400.1 GCA_027296185.1 SAR324 cluster bacterium
CGTCGAGGAGCTTGTAGGCGAGGATGTCCTGGATTTCCCGCTGGATGATCCGCTTGAGGGGGCGGGCGCCAAAAGCGGGGTCGTAACCCACCTCGGCCAGGTAGGCTTCCGCGCCGTCGTGGAGGCGGAGGTCAATTTTGTGGACCTTCAGCCGGGCCTGGAGTTCCCTCACCTGAATGCGGATGATCTTGCGGATGTGCTCGGCGGTAAGCTGGTTGAACACCACCACCTCGTCCACCCGGTTGAGGAACTCGGGCCTGAATTGCTCCCGTAGCGCACGGTGGACCGCCCGCACCGTCTCCTCGTAGTTCGCCGGGCGGCCGTTCTGGAACAGATCCTGGCCCACGTTGGTGGTCATGGTGAGCACGACGTTGCGGAAGTCAACCGTTCGCCCGTGGGAGTCGGTGAGCCGGCCGCTGTCCATGATCTGCAGAAACAGGTTGAACACGTCCGGGTGGGCCTTTTCCACCTCGTCCAGCAGCAGCACCGAATAGGGCCGCCGCCGGACGGCCTCGGTGAGCAGTCCCCCCTCCTCGAACCCCACGTATCCGGGCGGCGCGCCGATCATCCGGGCCACCGAGTGCTTTTCCATGTATTCGGACATGTCCAGGCGGACGAGTGCCCGCTCGTCATCGAACAGGAATTCCGCCAACGCCCGCGCCAACTCGGTTTTCCCGACGCCGGTGGAGCCGGCAAAAATGAAAGTCCCGATCGGGCGCTCCGGATCCTGGAGGCCCGCCCGGGAGCGGCGCACGGCGTTGCTGACGGCGATCAGCGCCTGATCCTGCCCCACCACCCGCTGCGCGAGGCTGCGCTCCATCCGTATCAGCTTTTTCCGCTCGCCTTCCAGCATTCGCTCAACGGGAATGCCCGTCCAGCGGGAGATGACGGCCGCGATATCCTCCTCCTCCACCGCCTCCCGGAGCATCCGGCGGCTGCCCATCTTTTCCAGCTCCTCGTTGGCCCGCGTCAGTTCCTTGGCCAGCTCGTCCAGGGTGCCGTATTTCAGCCGCGCGGCCAGCTCCAGGTTGCCGGTGCGTTGGGCCTCCTGCTCCTGCTGACGGGTGCGCTCGATCTCCTCCTGGAGGGCGCGGAGCTTGCCGATGGTTTCCCGCTCCTTTTTCCAGACCAGCTTCTTTGCGCCGCTCTCTTCCCGCAGGTTGGCCAGCTCCCGTTCCAGTACGGCCAGGCGCTCCCGGCTGGCGGCGTCCTCCTCGCTGCGGAGCGCGGCGCTCTCGATCTCCATCTGCATCACTTTGCGGTCAATCTGGTCAATCTCGGTGGGGAGGGAATCAATCTCGATGCAGAGCTTGGCGGAGGCCTCGTCAATGAGGTCGATGGCCTTGTCGGGGAGGAACCGGTCCGTGATGTAGCGGTCGGAAAGGTTGGCCGCGGCGATGATGGCCGAATCCTTGATGCGGATGCCGTGGTGCACCTCGTACTTTTCCTTCAGCCCCCGCAGGATGGCGATGGTGGAGGCCACCTCGGGCTGTTTGACCATGATCTGCTGGAAGCGCCGCTCCAGCGCGGCGTCCCGCTCGATGTATTTCCGATACTCGTTAATGGTGGTCGCCCCCACGCAGCGCAGAGTGCCGCGCGCCAGGGCCGGCTTGAGCATGTTGGAGGCGTCAATGTTCCCCTCGGTGGCGCCGGCTCCGACGACGGTGTGCAGCTCGTCAATGAACAGGATGATCGAGCCCGCGGCCTCCTCAACGGTGGTAATGATGGTCTTGAGGCGATCCTCGAAGTCCCCCCGGAACTTCGCCCCCGCGATCAGCGCACCCAGATCCAGCGCCAGGATGTGCTTGTTGCGCAAAGTTTCCGGGACGTCCCCGGATATGATCCGCTGGGCCAGCCCCTCCACGATGGCGGTCTTGCCCACTCCCGGCTCGCCGATCAATACCGGGTTGTTTTTGCGGCGCCGGCTCAGCACCTGAATGACCCGCCGCACCTCCTCGTCCCGCCCGATCACCGGGTCGAGCTTGCCCTGGCGGGCCATTTCCACCAGGTCCAGGCAATACCGCTCCAGCGCCCCGTAGTTGTCCTCGGCCGTCGGCTCCAGGAGGCGCTGGTTGCCGCGCACGGCCCGGATCAATTCGAGCGTGGTCTGGCGGTTGATTCCGCGGGCCTGCAAGAGGTCGTTGGCCTCCCCGCCGCGCTCCAGGGCCAGCCCCAGCAGCAGGTGCTCGGAGCCGGTGAACTCGTCGCGAAGGGAGGAGGCCTCCCGCTCGGCCCGGTTGATGGCGGCCTGCAGCTTTTTGGAAACGTAGGGGGTAGTGCCGTAGGCGGCGTTGCGGGGGAGGCGCTCGATGAACGCCTGGAGTTGGCGGTTTAGGTTTTCGACGTCGGTGCCGGCCTTGTCCAGGATGGCGCGGACAATCCCGCCCTGCTGCTCCATCAGGCTGAGCAACAGGTGCTCCGGGTCAATTTTCAGGTGCTGGCGGGTCTCCGCCAACTTCTGGGCGGCCAGGATCGCTTCCTGGGCTTTGTGGGTGAATTGATTGAGTGCCAGTCCCATCGGTCGAATCCCTGTCCGGGAGGGTGTTTCAGTTAATTTACCGCACGCCCCGAAAAAGGGGAAAGGAGATTTTCACGGCGGATAACATTTGGAAGGCGAAGGCGCCCGCCGGACTGTCGCCCCATGTCCTCCCCTGATTCCGCCAGGCAGGGGTCTCACCCTGAAAACGGTGTCAGGAAGGGAAGGGTTCCTGCCCCTTTTTTTTCAGCATGGGCCGACGGCAA
>JAPUJL010000401.1 GCA_027296185.1 SAR324 cluster bacterium
GGCGACATCCTGCTCCCAAAGCAGGTGCGCTAGCCTGACTGCGCTACACCCCGAATGGGTCGTATGCTACGCCGTTTGCCGCGGCGATGCCACGGATCGGGGCCAACGGATCGGGCAACGAAAGCGGGACAGCGAAACGGGCGACGGAACGGGGAGCGGGCGTCTCCGCCCGCCGGATTGCCGACCGCCTCCTGTCTCCTCCCCCGTGCGCGGGGAGGCGGGCGGCCTGCCGCCTAGTCGATGATTGGGGCGATGGTTCGCGGGAATGGGCAGCGCGGCCCTCAACAGGCGCGGCGGTGCCGTGGCCGCGGGAATGGCGCGTCGTTTGACAGAGGCCGATGCGTAACCGGCGGGGGAAGCTACAGCAGCCGATCGCCGAGAGCGGTGCGCTGGGCCCGGAAGTGGTGCTGGATGCCGCTTTCGGCCAGGTCGAGCATCTCGTCCAGTTGGGCGCGGGAGAAGGGTTTCCCCTCGGCGGTGCCCTGAATTTCGATGAGCGCGCCGTCTCCGGCCAAGACCACGTTCAGGTCCACGTCGGCGCGGGAATCCTCCTCGTAGTTCAGGTCGAACAGGGGCCGGTCATCCACCATTCCCACGCTTACCGCGGCCACGTACCGGTTCACCGGCGGCCGGCGGAAGCCTTCCGATTCGCCGAGGCGCCGCAGCGCCAGCACCATGGCCACGAACCCGCCGGTGATGGAGGCGGTACGGGTGCCGCCGTCCGCCTGGATCACGTCGCAGTCGATCCACAGGGTGCGCTCCCCCAGTTGCTCCAGATCCACCACCGAGCGCAACGATCTTCCGATCAGGCGCTGGATTTCCATGGTGCGCCCGCCGGCGTGCCCCGCCGTCACCTCGCGGGTGGTGCGGGTGTTGGTGGCGCGGGGCAACATTCCGAATTCGGCCGTGATCCAGCCGCGGCCTTTACCCCGCAGGAAGGGCGGCACGTGGTCTTCGAGGGAGGCGTTGCAGATGATGCGGGTTTCGCCGCAGCAGATGAGCACCGAGCCTTCGGCATGGGCGGTAAAATCCGTCGTGATCCGCAGCGGGCGCGGCTGGGCAGGGGCCCGGCCGTCCAGCCGGCTGAACGTTTGGATCGCCTTCATCGGACGTCGCGACCTCGGAAATGGAGCGGGCGATCTCACGATCCCCGGCGGCCATCCCCGCCCCCAGCGATTCTCAGGGCGGGAGCCGCCCCCAGATTAAGGCGCAAGCCGGGCGGGAGTGCAATCGAAAACCGCCGGTCGGCCCAACGGCCCTCAGGGTGCGCCATGGGACGCGACAATTCGGGACAGGACCCGGACAGCCCAAGGCCGCGTGGACCTGCTCAGGAGTGCTCAGGCGCCCCCTCCCGCCGCGGAAAGACCGGAGCCGGCGGAATCCGCCAGGTCCCCAGGGGAATCTCCGGGATTCGCCGGCGGCCCGGGCGCCTGCGGGGCTGGGATGCGCGACAGGCGCGGGTTGTCGCCGCGCATCAACTCGGCTACGATCAGCCGAGGGTACTTGTGCCGGGCGATCTGGAGCATGGCGATGAATCGCGGCACGTAGTCGGCGGTTTCCTGGCGCAACCGCAACTCCCAGAAGTTCCAACTGTGTTGCCGGCGCATGGCCTTGCCCAGGTAAGCGGGGCCGCCGTTATAGGCGGCGAGCGCCAGAGCCCAATTGTAGTTGAATTGTTCGCCCAGCTGTTCGAGGTATTCCGCCGCGGCGCGGGTCGACTTGCGCACGTCGAGGCGCTCGTCGCGGAACCGGCTCACCCGCAATCCCATGTGCCTGGCGGTCTGCGGCGTGAACTGCCACAGCCCCCGGGCGTGGCCCGAATCGGCTCTGGGGTCGAACATGGATTCCAGCATGGGCAGATAGGCCAACTCGAGCGGCAGGCGGCGCCGCCGGAACTCCGGAACGATATCGCGAATATAGCGGCGGGCGCGCTTCAGGGCGGTTTCCACGGTCGTGGTGCGGCCGTAGTACTCGCGAAAGGCGACGACGCGCGGATGGTTCTCCGTCCACAACGAGGGGCGGTTGTCCTTAACCCAGCGTCCTCCTCCCCCGCCCGCGGGCTGATGGCGGCTGGTGGCGCAGGCGGTTACTAGCCGACCGGTCAGAAGCAGGAAGAGTGCGTGGAACGCCCGTTGCCTTGTCATAGGTTCCTCGATGCCGTGTTCCGTGGTTCGCGGGCGATGGCGGGCCGGCCGCCCCTTCGCTGCCGGGCCGGGATCTCCGCGCGCCGAGTTTCGGTGTGGCGGGTTTCCGTCTGGCGAGGCCGGTGGGTCCGGCCAGGTGCCGCTTCGGAGACCATTATGCAAATGGGCATGCGAATGGGCATGCAAATTGGCGACCAGGGCTACTGGGGGCGCCCTGGGCTGCCGGGCTGAGGGCGGGACGATGCTCGATCTGCGGACCCTGGGCGCAATCCTCGAGCGCTACGGCGACGCCTTGCGCTATCCCGTCCGCCCGTTGGAGGTGGCGGGGCGGCGCTTCGATTTCGAGCGGCGACGCATGCTGGTGGGCGTGATCAACCTGTCGCCCGACTCGTGGTACCGGGAGAGCGTCTGCGAAAGCGAGGCGGAGGCCATCGAGCGGGGACTGCGGCTGGCCCGCGAGGGAGCGGACCTGGTCGATATCGGGGCGGAATCCTCCCTGCCGCACAGTAAACGCGTGGGGCCCGGCGAGCAGATCGAGCGGATCGTTCCGGTGGTGCGGGCCTTGGCCACGGAGGGCATCCTGGTCTCGGTGGAGAGCTACTATCCCGAAGTGTTGGCGGCCGCGGCGGAGGCGGGCGCGCGCGTCTTCAATCTCACCGGCAACGAGGCGGACGCGGACGTGCTGAAGCTCGCCGCCCGGCACAAGGCGGCGGTGGTGTTCTGCTACGTGCAGGGCGGTCACGTGCGGGACGTAGCCGACTTCGCCCTCGAGGAGGACATGCTGGCCGAGATGGAGGCCCACTTCCGCCGGCGCACCGCCCGCGCCGCGCGGATGGGGGTGGTCAACTGCATTCTCGATCCGGGTCTGGGTTTCTACTACGGCAACTTCCAGGACGGCGCGCTCCGGGTGGAGCACCAGTTGAACACGCTGCTGCAGACCTTCCGCCTGAACCGGCTGGGCTACCCCACCATGAACATTCTGCCCCACGCCCAGGAGATTTTCGGGGAGGAGGAGCGGCGGGCCGCGGAGCCGTTCTTCGCCGTGCTGGCGCTGCTCGGCGGCACCCACATCGTCCGCACCCACGAACTGCGCACCGTGGCCAAAATCCGCGCGGTGCTCGAGAGGTTCGGCGCCGACTGAATCCCGGATCCGGCCCGGCGCCTCAGCGGGCCGATTTTTCGCACAGGTAGATGCCCTCCTCTCCGGAGGGGTCGATCCAGGATCGTTCGATGTGGAACCCCACCCCGGTCCAGAGGCGTTCCGCCGCCTCGGGGGTAAAGCGGTTGGAGTGGAACACGCGCAGCCGGTGTCCGGGAGCGATCGCGATCCGCTCGCCGAACAGGGCCAGTTCCACCCGCCGCCCGGCGACCGCGTCGACGACGATCCGCCACGCCGAGCCGTCCTTCCCCGCGCCCGGCAGCGGCTGGGCGCCGATCTCCACGCTCACGGCATCCGGGTCGAGGCCGAGCTCCCGCAGTGCGCCGCCATACCACGCCCGCGCTTCGGGATTGTCGTACTGGGCGAGGATCGTCCGCCGGTCCGCCGCGTAGCCGCCGGGGGAGAGATTGGCCGAGACCAGGAGCCGGTCTCCCGCGGCGAGCAGGCGGAACAGGTAGGCCGGGAAGGTCTCGGGGTCCAGATTGGGCAGCATGCCGAAGCAGGTGGCCAACGTCGAGGCGCCGTCCCTTAAGCCGGTGCCGCCGAGCCAGCCCGCCAGGCCGGGCTCCGCGGAGAGATCCGCCACCAGGGGGTGGATCGGGAGCTCCGGGAAGGCTCCCCGCACCTCGAGGGCCGCCTCCATGACCAGCGCCGGGCTGGCATCGAGGGGCAGATAGGCGGTGCGGCGGGGGTCCTCCAGCGGATCGGCGGGGGTGGGCGCGGAGCCTGCCCTGCGGTGCTCGAGCGGAACTTCGAGCCGGTCAACATCTACGCGCGTACGCCGAAGTTATTCCGCTTTCTCGACCGCCGGC
>JAPUJL010000402.1 GCA_027296185.1 SAR324 cluster bacterium
CCGCTCCTGTCCCGCCCGTCGTGTTCGGCGCCTTTTTGTCGTTCTTGGCCGGGCGGATGGCCGCTCAGGCGCTGAAACGCTAAAGAACGTTACAATCCACCCAGAATCGCAATCGTGTGGCGCTGCGCCACAGAATCCGCAGCTCGTTCGGGAAACCAGAAAATCCGTAAGGTTGCCGCGCGCTCGCCATTCGGCTACAGACTTTATTCGGAACGTTTCACCGCCGGGTGCGGGTGCGCCACACGGAACGAAAACAAAAATTCCCACATCATCCAAACGAGTTAGGCGGTTCTTTGTGGGACGAATTATGAGTGGAATTATTATTCCATTGGATATTTTGTCGGCCTAATTTTTATATTGGCGATTGGTGTGTGAGAACAACCCACAAGAAAATAATTGCACAGGCCGGTATTTTTCGTTTGGAAATCGTCATGCAGTATGTTTGATTACCCTCCGGAAGGGGTCATCGATTTTTCGGAGATGCGGCGGGCCGGGGGTACACGGAGGACGAACCCGGCCCAGGGAAGGACGAGTTGTTTTCGCTTCGTTTGAGATTCAGGGAGGATCGATCGCGCCTTTCCCCGCAGTCGACCCCAGCCGATAGACTCGCGCCGCGCGGAATGCGTCGCGGAGAGTCTATCTCGATTCTGTCGTAAAAGAACGGTGCAGTTTGGCCGGTTTTCCGGTCGAAACGTGCGTGCTTCACGCCAATGGAGGGGTGTGTTCACGGCCATGTATCTGATCAAAGGATCGATTCAGCAGGACGACGGCATTCGGCATTACCGGTACACGATTCATCTCGAGCGATCATTGGTGGAACTGTTCAAGATTTACGAGGAGGTGGGCGGACCGGCGCCTCACGTGGCGGCGCTGATGGACGCCCGCATCGAGCGGTGCCTCGCGGACACGCGGTCTCCGCGGCCCGTGGTGCAGAGTCATCTGCACGCGTTGCGGCGGGCCAAGGACCTGCACCAATTCGCGACCTCCGAGGAGGAGCTGGTGCCGGTGAAGGTGAGCCTGCTGGAGCACGTGCTCTTCCATCGCAGCCCCGAGGCGCGCTGGGCCGCCATCCGCGAGCTGTTGCGGGAGCGCCTGGACCTGATCTGCGAGACGCCCTTGCCGGGTGTGGCCTGTAACGCCGAGTTGTACAAGGAACAGCTCTCCCTGCGCTCTAGCCGGCTAGGCAAGCTGCTGGTCGCTACAGCGCTGTTCAACTTCGACCTGTGCGAGGAGGAACCGCCGCCGAACACGGTGATCCGGTTCCGCGCCCGGCGGTTCCCGGAACATACCTGGGAGGCGCAGACGGCGCGGGGCAAGGAGCAGCGGCTCTCCCAGGGGGTACCGGACTGGAGCCCCCGCCACCCCCTTTGCCGATGGGAATACCTCGCCGCGGATCTGGCTCATGCCATCTTCCGCGGACGGGGGCGCGCCGGCGGTCCATGGCCGGTGCCGCAACGCGGACGCCCTGGGCCCGCCGACATGGAGCAGGATGCACCGGGGACGGGCCCGGGGAATCTGTATTGCCGGTTCGCGGCTTCGACCGGCAACGGGGAAGCTTCCCGGCAGTTGGATCTGCTGCCGGTCGAGCCGGAGAGCGTGACGCCCGAGCTGCAACGGATTGTCCACCGGCGCCACGGCACGGACGGCGTGCGCGCCCTGGCGGCGCTGCTCGCCCGCTTCGACGACAGCCGGGCGGGAGAGCCCGTCACTTTCGCCCTCGGCGAAATCGCGGAGGCGGCCTTCGGGCGGGGTGGCAACACCCGCACCCGCCACAGCCGCATCCGAAAGGTGCGGGCGGTCCTGGAGCGGATGGGCGAGGTGGAGTGCGCGCGCATCGCCGAGAGCGCGTCCGGTGCCACGGTATGCACCTCACGGCTGCTGACGGCGATCGGCCACAGCGAGCGATGGGCCGGGAGGCTGGACGGGATCACCCCTCCCTCCGGCGCGGCGCCCCTGGACGAGCGGCTCACCGTGTTGCTCGAGCAGGTGTTCTACCTGCCGGACGGAGGCACCTTGGGCGCTCCCTATCGGGAGCTTCCCGAGCCGATACGCGGCGCGCAAGGCAAGCACCACCCCTTCGCGCTGGCCCTGTTCGTCTTCCTGCGCCAGGCTTGGTCACGGGAAGGGGTGGAGACGCTGGAATTGACCGGACAGCGGCTGTTCGCCGAAGCGGGATTGTGGCCCAAACCCTCCAATCCCTACCGCTCCGTCGAGACGCTTAAGCGGGACTTGACCTTTCTCCAGGAGGCGGGCTACCTCGGCGGTTGGCGCCTCCTGCCCGCGGCGCGGCGCGGCGCGCTGGAGGATCGGTTTCGGCTCGACCCGCCGTACGCAGCGGTTCGGGCGCGGATGCCGGAGGACGTGCCCGCATTGGCCGATTATCGATATTCGTGAGCGGCCGCAGCCGGCTTCGATAAGGAGGGTGGACCTGAATGGGTTGGTTCCGTCATGTAGGAAGATGACTCGTCTCAAGGAAGAGCATCCGCCCATTCAGGCCCACTTCAAATCGTAGCATGTCCAATCCCGATGGGAGCGACCGGGTCTGCCTCGTCACCGGGGCGGCGCGGGGCAACGGTTTAGCCATCGCGCGCGCCCTGACCGATTCGGGGGCGACGGTCTACTTGGCCGATATCGCCCGCGACCTGCCCGACGTGCCCTACTCCCTCGCCACCCCCCGCGATTTCGACGACGCGGTGGAATCCCTGCAAACGATCCACAACCGGGTCTACGGCATCCGCTTCGACGTCCGCGATGCCAAGGCCGCCGCCCGGGCCGTGACGCAGATCGAGACCGAGCAGGGGCGGCTGGACATCCTCGTGAACAACGCCGGCGTGCTGGTGCTGAACCCCATCGGCCAGGTAAGCGAGGGGGAGTGGAACGTCCAAATGGACACCATCGTCAAGGGCGCATTCTATCTGTGCCGGGCGGCGCTGCCCGGGATGAACCGCCGCGGCTGGGGGCGGATCGTCAACGTCTCCTCCATCGCCGGCCACCGCGGACTCGGCACCGCCACGGTTTACACCGCGGCCAAGCACGCCCTGATCGGCCTCACCCGCTCGCTGGCCATGGAGGTCGCGCGGCAGGGAATCACCATCAACGCGGTCTGCCCGGGGACGGTGCCCACCCTGCTGGTCGAGGGCACCGGCCGCACCCTGGGGCTCACCATGGAGGAGACCCTGACCCAGTTCACCCAGCGCCATCTCACCGAAAATCCCATCGCGCCGGAGGACGTAGCCGCGGCCGTGGGCTGGCTCGCTTCCGATGCCGCCTCCCGGGTGAACGGCGCCTCCCTGTTCGTCGACGACGGCTGGCACTGCCACTAGCCGCGCCGCTCGCTCCGCGATGAGTTTCTGCCTAATTGTTGCCCAGCGGTTTATTCTCCGTAGCGCTGGTTGCATCCTGAAAGGGCCTAGACTGCCGCGTCACTTTACGCTCTCCCACCAAGGTACGGAATCGAACGGCGTCCCGACGGTGACCCACTCTCCCACTCGCGGTGTAACCAGATCGACACCCTTGACTTTCGCATCGGCTACGGCTCGGAGAATCGGC
>JAPUJL010000403.1 GCA_027296185.1 SAR324 cluster bacterium
CACATACCCTACGAGGGTGCCAGCGGCGTCGGCGTGTGCCTCCTGACGGACCTGGCCGAAAGCTGGAATTGACCGGGCGGCCCATGGCATAGAGTGTGAGCCGATAGGGGGCACCCGCTCGTGGGAGAGAGCGAGTCGTGAAACACCGAGTGTTGGCGGTCGACGACGACGTGGATGTGCTGGGTCCGAAGGAGCGGCTCGTCGCCAAGGCGGGCTACGAGGGCGTGGAAGCCGGGGGGCGC
Organism: SAR324 cluster bacterium; assembly: GCA_027296185.1. GTDB lineage: Bacteria > SAR324 > SAR324 > SAR324 > JACQKK01 > JAPUJL01. The sequence continues at coordinate 243 of JAPUJL010000403.1, forward strand.
CTTCGAGGCGATCGAGGTGCTGGAATCCGCTCCGCCCGAAACCCTGCTGCTGGACATTATGATGCCCGGGCGGCCGGGGATCGACGGGCTGGAGCATGTCCGCTGGCACCCCGATTCGACCGAGTTGCCGGCGATCTGCGTGACCGCCGTGCCCCACGGCGAGGAGGTGCTGGCGTTCATCCGGGACTTCTCCGCCGGCCTCGTCGACGAGACCGAATGGACCGCGATCATCCGGCGCCTGGACGAGGCATTCCAATAATCGGCACGGGCTCGGCCGGCCCACCCACCTGTTTCAGGGCAATGGGACTCTCCAACATCTGCCCGCGCCGCCGGATGGGGGCAACCGACCCATGACCGGCCCAGCCCTATCCGAAACCATCGCCGTCTGCCTCCAGATCGCCCACACCACCGATATCCGCATCCGGCTGCGGGAAGACGGCCGCGCCTTCCGCGCGGAGGAGGCGGCCGGCGCGATCAACCCGGCCGATCTTTCCGCCCTGGCGCTGGGGCTTTCCCTGGCCGCAGAGGGGGGCGGCCTGGCGGCGGTCACGGTCGGCCCCGAAGACTGGGAGGCGCCTCTGCGGGAGGCGCTCGCCGCCGGAGCCGGCGAGGCGGTACGGGTCTGGAACGGCGCTTGGCCGGCGGAGGTCTGGGCGGGCGCCATCGACGGCTCCGCGGGGCACACGGCCTTCTGCGCGCGGATGGCTGCCGCGGCGATCGAGCCCCTGGCGCCACGGCTGGTGCTCACTGGCGAAAGCGGCGCGGTCGCGGGCCACGGTTGTTTCGGCGCCTTTCTGGCCCATGCCCTGGGCGCCGCCTATGCCCACCGGGCGGTGCTGCTGGAGCGGGAAGGCGGCGGCTGGCGGGTGCGGGTCAAACTGGAGCGGGGCTACACCCAAGAGATGACGCTGCCCGCTCCCGCGGTGGTGACGGTTTCGGCGGCGCTCCCGGTGCCGCCGCCCGCGACCCTGCCCGCCTTGCTGGACAGCCTCGAGGCGAAGATTCCCGTAATCCAGCCCGCCGAGGCGTATCCCGCGGGTCCCCACACCACGCTGCGGGCGCCGGTGCCGCGGGTGAAGCGTTTCGAGCTGCCCGGCGGCACCCTCGATGCGGAGGGCCGCATCCGGGCCATGGTCGACCTGCCCACCGGCAGCGGCGGCACGGTCATTCCCCGCGAAGCCGGGGCGGAGGCCCAGGCCGAAGCCATCGCGGCCCTGCTCGAGGAGCGGGGCTATTTGGGGAAACCAGACCGGTGAGCAGGCTCCGCGTGGCGCTTCAGGCCGGCCCGTCCAGGTATTCCCCGTACACCGCGATGAAGCGCTCCATGACCTCGAGGGGGCCGATGGAGAGGCGGAAGCAATCGGCGATGGATCCTTTCTGGGGCCGCACGGCGATCCCCCGCTCCCGGAGGAAGGCCACCGCCCCGCGGGAGTCCCCGGGCCGGATCAGCAGGAAGTTCGCCGCGCCCGGGTAGAAGGTCACTCCCCGCTCCCGGAGAAACGCCTCCACCCGCGGTTTGGCCCGCTCCATCACCTCCCGCACGTAGCTCCGCCAGGATTCCGGATGGTCGATCTGCGCTTCCGCGGCGGCGACGGCCATCATGTTCACGTCGTAGGGCCCCCGCACCTTGTTCAATTCCGCGATGAAGTCGGGGTTGGCCGCCACGAACCCCAGCCGCAGGCTGGGGATGGCAAGGGCTTTGGAGAAGGTGCGCAGCACCGCCAGGTTGGCAAAGCGCTCCACCCAGGGCAGCACGGTGCGGCCGGTGAACTCGGCGTAGGCCTCGTCCACCAGCAGGCCCACGTCCGGGAAGTCGGTGAGGATCGATTCCAGAATGGCCGGGTCGATCACGGTGCCGGTGGGGTTGTTGGGATTCACCGCCACCACCAGCCGCGCCTCGGGGGTCAGGGCCGCCCGCACCTCCTCCGCGGGCCAACTCATGTCTTCATGGTAGGCGGGCGCGGCAATGCGCAGCTCCAGCGTGCCGGCTACCTGGGCGTACATGGCGAAGGTGGGCTCCGGGAGCACGACGGTTTCCCCCGGCTCCAGCAGCGCCCGGAAGACGATGTCGATGCCCTGATCCGAGCCGTTGGTGAGGATGATGCAGTCCGGGGAGAGCCCGTGGAACGCCGCCAGCTTCGCCTCGATGCGGCCGTACTCCGGGTAGAGCTGCAGCCGGCCCTCCTCGATGAACCGCCGCAGCGCCTGGCCCACCTCCGGCGGCGGCGGCAGCAAAGACTCGTTGAAATCCAGCAGCAGGGAGGCGCTCGGGTCCCGGCCCTCCAGCGGCGGCGCGTAGGGCTTCATGCGCCGAATGGCTTTCCTCACCTTCATGGCCGGGGGGTGCCGCCCATGTGCTCAGCTCCGGGGGCGGTTGTCGACAAGGTTCTGCACCACGCTCGGATCGGCGAGGGTGGTCGTGTCGCCGATCTGGTCGGACTCGTCCGCCGCGATCTTGCGCAGGATGCGGCGCATGATCTTCCCGCTGCGGGTCTTGGGGAGCCCCGGCGCCCATTGGATGACGTCGGGGGTGGCGATGGGGCCGATCTGTTTCCGCACGTGCTCGACCAACTCCTCGCGCAGGCCGTCGCTCTCGTCCTGCCCGACGATGAGGGTGACGTAGGCATAGATGCCCTGGCCCTTGATTTCGTGGGGCATGCCCACCACCGCGGCCTCGGCCACGGCGGGATGGGCCACCAGGGCGGACTCCACCTCGGCCGTGCCCAGCCGGTGCCCGGAGACGTTGATCACGTCGTCCACCCGTCCGGTGATCCAGTAGTAGCCGTCCTCGTCGCGGCGGCAGCCGTCGCCGGTGAAGTACAAACCCTTGTACTGTGCGAAGTACGTCTCGAAGAAGCGCTCGTCGTCGCCGTACACCCGCCGCATCAGCCCGGGCCAGGGAAACTCAAGGCACAGGTTGCCCTGAGCCGCCCCGTCCAGCCGGTTGCCGTCGTTGTCCACCAGCACCGGCCGCACACCGAAGAAGGGCCGCGTGGCCGAGCCGGGCTTGAGCTCCGTGGCGCCCGGCAGGGGCGTGATGAGAATGCCGCCGGTCTCCGTCTGCCACCAGGTGTCGACGATGGGCAGCTTGCCCTTGCCCACGACGCGGTGATACCAGTTCCACGCCTCGGGGTTGATCGGCTCGCCCACCGTCCCCAGCAGGCGCAGGGAGGTGAGCTTGCGCTTGGTGACGAATGCGTCCCCCTCGCGCATGAGCGCGCGGAGGGCCGTGGGCGCGGTGTAGAAAATCTGCACGCCGTGCTTGTCCACCACGTCCCAGAACCGCCCCGCGTCGGGGTAATTGGGCACCCCCTCGAACATCACGCTCACGGCGCCGTTGGCCAGGGGGCCGTACACGATATAGCTGTGCCCGGTGATCCAGCCGATGTCGGCGGTGCACCAGAAGACGTCGCCGTCGTGGTAGTCGAACACCAGCTGGTGGGTGAGCGCCGCATAGACCAGGTAGCCGCCCGTGGTGTGCAGCACGCCCTTGGGCTTGCCGGTCGAGCCGGAGGTGTACAGGATGAACAGGGGATCCTCCGCGTCCATCTCCTCCGGCGGGCAATCGTCGGAAACGTCCCCCGCGTCCATCTCCTCGTGCCACCACAGGTCGCGCCCGTCATTCCAGCCGATCTGGCCGCCGGTGCGCTTGACGACGATGCAGTGGCGGACGCCCTCGGCACCTTCCAGCGCTGTATCCACATTGGCCTTCAGCGGAATGGGGCGGGCCCCGCGCAGCCCCTCGTCGGCGGTGACGACGAAATCCGATTGAGCGTCGATGACGCGGTCGCGGATCGAATCGGCGCTGAAGCCGCCGAAGATGACCGAATGAACCGCGCCGATGCGGGCGCAGGCCAGCATGGACACGGGCAGCTCCACGATCATCGGAAGGTAGATCGTGATCCGGTCTCCCTTCTTCACGCCACGCTTTTTCAGCACGTTGGCGAATCGGCAGACCAGCTTGTGCAGCTCGGCGTAGGTGACGTGCTTGCTTTCGGCGGGGTCGTCCCCCTCCCAGATCAGCGCGGTTTGGCTGCCCCGCGTCTCCAGGTGCCGGTCCACGCAGTTGTAGGAGACGTTGAGCTTGCCGCCCACGAACCACTGGTGCTTGGCGTTGGCGAAATCCTGCTCGAGCACCTTGCTCCATTTGCCGAACCAGTGGAGCCGCTCCGCCTGCTCGCCCCAAAACCGTTCGGGATCCTCGACGGACTCCCGGTACAGGCGCTCGTAGGCCGCGTTGTCCATGGTGCCCGGACGAGAAAAATCCGCCGGGACGGGTATCCGTCGTTCGCTCATGCCCTCACTCTCGCCAGTGCTGTGGATGAAACGCCGCCGCCATGCCATGGCGGCCCGAACCCCCGCGCCGGTGAAATCCGGCCCGCTGCATCCCCCAGGGCCTTGCCCGGCCGTGGACCGCAGCGCGGTCCCGGCCAATCCGGCGCGCCGAAAAATCCGGCCCCCACCCTACGCAACTCGCCGCGGATTTTCAAATCCCCGCAATTACCCGTAATTCCCCAAGAGCCGGCGGAGGGTCCGCGGCCAGCGGCGGATTGCTCCAACAGAGGCAGGGGATCCTCCCAGCCAGGCCGGGGGAATCCTCCTATCGAGCCAGCCGCGATCGGATCTGGCCGGACCCAAACCGATAGCGCTCAGGCTGGGGCGGAAACCATGGTATACTGACCGACTCGGCATCTCCGCCGGCAGCCGCAGGCAACGGCCAGCGGCGCTCGTGTGCCGAGTGGAGCCCCCCGGCTCCGAATCGTCGGCGGCACGCACGAACTATTTCTTCAGCCCCTGGGGGCGCTTTCTGCTGGGAGTCATTCATGGGAGTCGACCGACCGCGACGCACCACCCGCCCGCACCTTGGGCACCGATATTCCGCCCGCTTCCATCGCGCCCCCCGC
>JAPUJL010000404.1 GCA_027296185.1 SAR324 cluster bacterium
GGCCTGCGCCATTCCTGTAAGGCGCTCTCCCTCGATCTGGGCGAGGAGGCGAAGCGGGACCTGATGGAGAACTACTTTCGGCTCTCCCCCTACCCCGAGGTGCCCGCGGCGCTGGAACGGATGGCGAAGAACAACCTGCTGGCGATCCTTTCCAACGGCACCCCGTCCATGCTGCAAAAGGTGACCGAGCACAATGGGCTCACCACCCACTTCCACAGCATTCTCAGCGTGGACGAACTGAAGGTCTTCAAGCCCACTCCCAAGGTTTACCAGTTGGCCGTGGATCGGCTGGGGGTGCGCGCGGAGCAAATCGGATTCGTGTCGTCCAACTTCTGGGACACCGCGGGCGCCAAGGCTTGCGGGTTCTACGTCTTCTGGATCAACCGCTTCCGACGGCCCCAGGAGGAGTTGGGTTACGCCCCGGACCAGGAAGTTTTCACCATGGATCAGATTGCAGACCGGCTGGATCGGGGATAGGTTGGGGTGAGCGCCTCACCGAGTTCCGGCCGGTTCGCACGGCAGCCGTTCCCGGCCCACCCATGGCCCAAGTGGAAAGTCGCTTGGGTTGCGTGTAGCATGTAACGGTCTGTGCCTTTTTCCGGTCGTCAAGTCGGCTTAGCGTAGCTCCGGGATGGACTCGGCCTCGGTCTGGGGCCGGGCGGGACCTTCGTCGCCACTCCACGCAAGCACGTATGGAACACCATCAGAAGACGGTTACCGTCCAGGAACTACGGTCCGGGATGATCATCCGGGAGATCATCGAACTTTCCTTCGATTACGCCACCCTCGATCCGAAGACCGTTCAGTTTCTTCAATCCAATTTCAAGGGCGCCAACGCCGTTGTGGTGAAGGAGGCGGGCCGTGAATCCGTGCCCATCGGCGAGGTGCAGCCCTTCGATCACGTCGAGGCGATCACGGACATTCCGTCCACCCTGAAGATCGCCACGGTGGCGCCCGGCCTCGCGGCCTCGATGGAAAAGCGGGGGTTTCTCGCCTTCAAGGTGAGCGTTCCCGCCGGTGTGAAATTGGAGGAAGCGGAAGCCCCCCAGGCCCCCGCGGTGAAGCTGGACAAGGAGGCGGCCAAAGCCCAGCACGTCGAACGGGTCACCGAGGCCAAGGAATTTCTGGACAAGATGGAAACGGCTTCGGAGAGCCGGGACGAGGCATCGAACCGGGTGAAGGATATGCTCGATCAGGGGCGCTCCGGCAATTTCTCCACCCAGGCGGCGGAGAGCGCCGTGGCCGACCTGATCCAGGAGGGGACGACGGCCGCCATGAAGGCCGTGGCGGGGCTGAAGGGGAGCGACCAGACTTACACCCATTGCGTGGACATGTCGGTGATCTTCCAGGAGGCCTATGCGGACATCCTCATCCGGAGCGGAAAGGAGGCCACCGAGGAGGTCAACCGGTTCAACCTCATTGCCGGCTTCATGCACGACATCGGCAAGAGCGAGGTGCCCAAGGAGATCCTGGAAAGCACGGAGCGTTTCGCCCCGGACAGCAAGGAAATGCTCATGCTCCGCAACCACACCACGTACGGCGCCAAGATTATGAGCGAGATGGGGATGCACAAGGCGCAAATCAACGTGGCTCACTATCATCACGTCAAGAAAGACACCAAGCTGTTCACTAGCTATCCGGAGGTGTCCTACGACGAGGTGCTGCCCTTGACCCGCCTCGCCTCGGTCACCGACGTCTACCAGGCGCTGATCGGGAAGCGCCGCTACAAGCGCAACTGGGTTCCCGCTAAAGCCGTCGAGTATTTGCTGAAGCTGGGCGACAGCGAATTCGACCCGCGGATGCTGGATCACTTCGTCCGTTCGGTGGGGGTGTACCCGGTGGGGACGTTGCTGCGCCTGTCCACGGAAGAGCTGGCATTCGTGGTGCGGATTGCGCCGGACGATCGATCCGACCGGCCGGTGGCGGTCGTGGTGGAGAACGCGAAGGGGGAGTTGCTCACCAGCAATCAGTTGATCGACCTGATGATCGAGGAAGATATTTCGATCAAGGAAATCGTCGATCACTACGAGCATTACAACGAGACCGAAAATCAATCCTACGAAATCTTCCGCTCCATCAAGCTCGGCTGATCCAACCCTGTGGGAGGCAAGGGCCGCGCGCCTTCCCGAGGCGGTGGACTGGGCGCTCTCCCACGGCTTGGTGAAGCTCGGCGCGAATGGCGGGGTCATCCACGCGCCGTTCACCCTCGAACCCTTTCCCATCGACCCGGCGGTGTGTGGCCGACTGGCCGCCCTGACGCCCCTCTATAACCGCCTGGCCCGGCGGGTGGCCGAGTCGCTGGATTTCCTCTCCGAGACCCTAGGCCCCGCGGCCCGGGACGACCCGTTTCTGCGGCGGTTGCTGGAGTTGGCCCGGGCAAGCGCGGGCGCCCAGCCGCTCCAATTGGCCATCAACCGCAGCGACTACTTCCTGGTGGCAGGGGAAGGCCCGGGCGTCTGGCGGGCGCTGCAAGTGGAATTGAACACCATCGCCGCCAGCTATGCCGGATTGGCCAGCCGCGCCCAGGCCCTGCACGGCTATCTGGCCGCGGGCACTCCGGAAGCCGGGCGTCTGCTCGCCAACGACCCCATCGCCGGCTTGGCGGAGGCCCTTGCGGCCGCCTGGAAGCGGCTGGGCGATCCGCGGCGGGTGTGCCTGTTCGTCCTGCAGCCGGGCGAGCGGAACGTGTTCGATCAGCGGCTGCTGGAATTCGCCTTGCGCGAGCGCGGGATCGGCGTGGTGCGGCATTCGTTGGAGGAAGTCGGCGGGCAGGGCTCCATTCGCGAGGGCAAACTGGCGATCGGCGGCCATGCCGTGGCTGTGGCCTATCTGCGGGCGGGGTACGGCCCGGGCGACTATTCGTCTCCCGACGCGTGGCGGGGGCGGGAGCTCATCGAACGGTCGGACGCCGTTGCCGTGCCCACCGCCGCTGCACAACTGGCCGGCAGCAAGAAGATTCAGCAGGTGCTGAGCCGGGAAGAAGTCCTGGGGCGCTTTTGCGAGGCGGACGAGGCCCGGGCGCTGAGCGGGACGTTCGCGGGACTCTACGATCCCGAGGAGCCGGTCGCCATGGCGGAAGGCGCGCTCCCCGCCTGGCGGGCGGCGCTGGAGTTTCCCCAACGGTTCGTGCTCAAGCCCCAACGGGAAGGGGGCGGGAACAACCTCTTCGACGAGGAAATGACCGCATTGCTGCGCACGAGTGACGCCGCGGAGCGGGCGGCGTATATACTTATGGAGCGCATCGCGCCGGCGCCGCGGCGGTCGCTGATGGTCTCGGAGGGCGCTCTGCGCGACGGCGACAGCGTGAGCGAGATCGGCCGATTCGGCGTCCTCCTGGCCGATGGAGAAACCGAGCATCTGAACCGCGACGTGGGGTATCTGGTGCGCACCAAGGCCGCGGATAGCCGGGAGGGGGGCGTCTCGGCGGGCTTCGGCCACTTGAGCAGCCTCATCGAAAGCGCGGAGTAATCGCCGAATCCCCAGGGCGCGGACCAGCGGGCGAAAATGCCGGCCGAAAATGGGGGACGACAACATCGAACCCATAGTAACGCGCACCATGCCCTATGAGTTTGGAGCGAACGCTGACGATCCACGGACGCGTTACGCGCGTGGAGACTAACTCGGTGCCAACCGCGATCGTGCGATAGGGTCACCATTCCCTGCGCGAGGGGCGCTCGAACCGACCGAAACCTATGAGCCGCTTCGGG
>JAPUJL010000405.1 GCA_027296185.1 SAR324 cluster bacterium
CCGCCTCCGAAGGCCGCGGCGAGGCCTCGGCTGCGGGGGCCACGGAGAATGCGGAGCCGGGCGAGGGAGGGGCTCCCCCAGAGGAATCGGCCGCTCCGGCGCCCGATCGGGGGAAAGCGGACCCGTCGCCCGCGGGCGCTCCCGAACCCATCGAACCGGAGCCGGCCGCACCCGCTCCTGCCGGTGAAAACGGGACCGTTGTGCCCGAGGACGCGGGAGTCCCGGAAAGCGGGAACTCCGATTCCAGAGAGCCGGGCGCTGCGCCGGCGGACGGAGGTGAAACCTCCGATCCGTAAGGACGCCGTCGATCGATAGGGGGAAAACCCGGGCTGCTCCCCGGGCGGCCCGCGCCGGATGGCGCGGGTTAGAGATTCGCCAGGTGCTTGACCCGTTGTTCGGGGGAAATGATCTCTGTGATCCGGCAGCCGAATTTCTCGTTGACCACGACCACCTCACCCTTGGCCATCAGCTTGCCGTTCACCATAAAGTCCAGTTCCTCGCCCACCAGCCGGTGGAGTTCCACCACCGAACCCTGACCGAGTGTCAGGAGGTCGCTGATCACCATCTTGGAGCGGCCCACCTCGAAGGTCACGTCCAGCTTCACGTCCAGCAGGAAGTCCAGGTTGACGGCTTCCGTCGACGAGAGCAGGGAGCGGGAGACCTCGATGGCGTCCTCTCCCCCGGCCTTGGCCGGTACCGCCGCGGGCGCGCCGCCTTCGCCGCCGGCATCGCCGATTTCCGAATCGCCGAGCATGGACTCCAGGTCGGAATCCAACGTGATCTCTTCGCCGCCTTCATCCCCTCCAGCCTCGCCGCTTTCGCCGCCGGCATCGCCGAGCATGGACTCCAGGTCGGAGTCCAGAGTGATTCCCTGGCCGCCTTCGCCCCCCTCGGCCTCGCCGCCTTCGTCGCCTTCGCCCCCCTCGGCATCGCCGCCTTCGCCGCTCTCGTCCCCGAGCATGGATTCCAGGTCGGAATCCAGGGAGGTTCCCTCGCCGCCTTCGCCCTCGCCGCCGCCCTCATCCAGGGCCGAGGCCAGGTCGTCGTCCAGGGAGATATCCCCTGCTTCTTCCTCGCCGCCGAGATCGCCCAGGTCGATCCCTCCGGATTCCTCGTCGAGATTCGATTCGCTCATGGCCGTGTTCCGAACCGGTGTCCAGGGTCGTTTTGGATGGGCCGGAGCGTCTGCACACCCCGGCACACGAACTACCGTACCATGTTATGCAAGGACGAAGCCGCAAGCAATATCATACGACCGTGAGGGAGGGCGGGCCGCCCGGGGGAGGGCCGTCGTCATTGGTGCGGAGGCTGAGGTTGCCGAAGTGGGTAAACGTGGGGGTGAACGCCAGCCGGCGCATGCCGATCGGGCCGTTGCGGTGCTTGGCGATGGAAATCTCCGCGATGCCCTGGTCTTCGGTGTCATTGTTGTAATACTCGTCCCGGTAGATGAACATCACCAGGTCGGCTTCCTGCTCGATCGACCCCGATTCCCGCAGGTCCGATAGCTGGGGCCGCTTGTTCGTCCGTGCCTCCAGGGCCCGGTTGAGCTGGGCACAGGCGATCAGCGGCACGCCCAAGTCCTTGGCTGCCGCCTTAAGGCCGCGGGAAATATCGGCGATTTCCTGCTCGCGGTTGTCGGTGCGCCGCCCGGCGCGCATGAGCTGCAGGTAGTCCACGACGATCAGCCCCAGGCCGTGCTCCGCCTTCACCCGGCGGGCGATGGCCTTCATGGCGAGCGGGTTCAACTCCGGGGATTCGTCGATGAAGATCTTGGCCTCGGAGAGCACCCCCGCCGCCGCGGCCAGCTTGTCCCATTCGTACTCGTCTATCTGATTGGCCCGGAACTTCTGCGAATCCACCTTGGCCTCGGTGCACAGGAGGCGCATGGCCAGCTCTTCCTTGGACATCTCCAGGCTGAACACCAGGCTGGGCTGGCCCGTGGCCACGGCGGCGTGCTTGGCGACATTGGTGGCGAAGGAGGTTTTGCCCATGGAGGGCCGCGCCGCCACGATGATCAGGTTCGAGGGCTGGAGGCCATTGGTCAGCTCGTCCAGTTCGATGAACCCCATCGGCACCCCCATCATGCCGCCGGGTCGATCGTGGGCCTCCTCCAGCTTTGTGAAGGTGCCGGTTAAAATTTCCTTGAGCGCGACGTAGCTGCGCGGGGCGGCATCCGTGGCCAGATTGAGAAAGATGTCCTCGGCCTGCTGGATCAGCCCGCCCACGTCCTCCGGCGCGTCGCGGCCCTTCGAGGCGATGTCCATCGCCGAATCGATGAGGGAGCGCAACTGGGATTTCTCCCGCACGATCTCCGCGTAGTAGCGCACGTTCGAGGCGACCGGGGTCAGGTCGAACAGCTCGCCGATGTAGACCAGCCCGCCCGTGCTATCCAGTTGGTTCTTGGCGCGCAGGTGATGGCCCAGGGTGATCTCGTCGATCGGCTCGGTGCGCTCCGCCAGTTCCATCATGGCGGCGAACAGGTTGCGGTGGGCGGGGGAAAAGAAGGCCTCCGGCTGCAACAGCTCGGTGGCCGCGTGCAGCGCCTCGTTGTCGTGGATGATGGCCCCGAGCACCGCCTGCTCGGCTTCCTTGTCGTGGGGCAGCAGCGTTTCGGTAGGGTGGGATACGACGGACACGGGGGTCCTCCATGGAGTCCCGGTTTTCGGTCGTGGCAACCGCAGCTTCCAACTCGGCCGGGGCGCGGCTTCCCGGCCGCCGCCACCTTCCGCCCGCCGGTCGGCTGAACCAACTCAACCGGCGGCGGGGCATGAGTCTCGCCGAATTTCGGCGCGAGCGCAATGCCCAAAATGACGAATACCTGCGCCGCCTGGCCCAGGGCGCGCGGAACGGCCCGAACGCCATTGTTGCTGAAAAACTTGGCTGCCGGAAAATTTCGCTGGGAAACTGCGGGAAGCCCCGCGGGGAATGATCGCCCGGGTGCAAAACGACGGAAATGCGCCGGCGGCTCCGGCTGGGATCTAGGCGTCGCCCGGGGCGGACGGGGCCTGAGATTCGGCGGCTTCGCCGGCTTCGGGAGCGGCCTCGGGGGCGGGCTCCTGCGATCCGGAGGCCGCGCCCTCGCCTTCGGTGCTCTCGGCATTCTCGGCGGCGGCCTCGCCTGCGGTGCCCTCGGCCGGTGCTTCTCCGGCCGCCTCGGCGGCGGCTTCCTCCTCGGCCCGCAACTCTTCCTCGGTGAGTTCCATGGAGACCACCTTCACCGAGACGTCGGTCTTGACCTCGCTGTGCAGCTTGACCGTCGCCCCATGGATGCCCAAGCTCTTGATGGGCGCGTGGAGGGTGATCGCACGCCGGTCGACGGTGTAGCCCAACTCCTCCAGAGCGGCCTTGAGGTCGCGGTTGGTGACCGAGCCGAAGAGCCGGCCGTTGGTGCCCGCCTTGGCCCTGACGACCAATTCCAAATTGCCCACCTTCTCGCTCTCCGCCTCGGCCAACTCGATGGCCTGCTCGCGCAACCCCTCCAGCCGCTTGCGCCGGTGGGCGATATGGGCGGCGTTCTTGCTGCCGGCGCTCATCGCCATCCCTTTGGGGAGGAGATAGTTCCGGGCGTAGCCGTCCTTCACCTGAACCTCGTCGCCCAGGGATCCGAGGTGGGGCACGTCTTGGATGAGAATGATGCGCATGGTGTCAACCGCGTCCTGATCCGGCCGCTCCATCCTGGGCCACGTAGCCCTCGGAGAAGGAGAGCAGCGCGATGTTGCGGGCACGCTTGATGGCCGCCGTCAACTGCCGCTGCGTACGCGCCGTGTTTCCCGTGATGCGGCGGGGAACGATCCGCCCGCGCTCGGAGAGGTAGTTTTTCAACAGGTCCACGTCCTTGTAAGGTATTTCCGCGAGCCTGTTGAGTTCGGAGGTCTTGCGGCGCGGAATGATGATCCGGTTACCGTAGACCCACTTGCGCGACACGCGCTTCTTCTTTCTGGCCATGGGCTATCTTCCTCGATCGGCGATTTGCTTGGAGAGGGATCCCTCGGTTCTCAGTTTTTCGAAAGCGGCGTGCTCCTGCTCCACGTCCTCCACGGCGATGGTCTGCCACTTGATCACATCGTCGTTGAACCGGAACTGAGCCTCCACCGCCTTGACCGCCTCGGGCGAGCGATCGCCGTAGAGCACGTGGTAGATGCCGTACTCGCGTTTCTTGACCGGGTAGGCCAGCCTGCGCCGGCCCCAACCGGTCTCGTGGGAAATCTGCCCTCCGCTTTCCGCATAGGCGGATTTCGCCTTGTCGATGATCTCCTTTTGCCCATCCTCGCCGAGGTTGGGGTCCATGATGAACACGATCTCGTAACCCTTCATCCAATCATCCTTGCCTGTTGATCCGGCCCGCCGCCGGAGCACCGATTTAGGAGGAACTCCAGTTTTCGAACCGGCCCGTCTCTACGAACTCGACGACTCGCTCCACGGCGGTATCCGTGGCGGCGGCGAGCACCTGCTCGTCCGCAGCGGAACCGCCCAACACGTGGCCGACGACCGACCCGCCTTCCGCGGGCCGCCCGATCCCGATCCGGATGCGCTTGAACCCGGCCGTGCCCACATGCTCGATCACCGATCGCAGTCCCTTGTGACCGCCGTCGCTGCCCGATTCCCGCGCCCGCACCTTGCCCAGTTCCAGATCCAAGTCGTCCACGACGACCAGGCACGCCTCGGGCGGAAGGCGATGGTACCGCAAGACCGCTCCCACCGACACGCCGCTCTGGTTCATAAAGGTTTGCGGCTTGACCAGCAAATACGCTCCGTCGGCGGCCTGCCCTCTTGCGGTCAGGGCATCGAACTGGGTCTTCCAGCCGGTCACACCCAGCCGCTCGGCGGCCCGGTCGACGACGCGAAAGCCGAGATTGTGGCGGGAGCGTTCGTACCGCTTGCCCGGGTTTCCGAGCCCGGCGACGACCCTCATGGCACCCGATCCCTGTGCCGCCTAGCCCGCGGGGCGGAGCGTTATTCGGCGGGTTCCTCCTGATCCGGAGCCGCCTCATCGCCTTCCTCGGCAGCCACGCCCTCTTCGCCTTCCAGGCCCTCTTCGCCTTCCACCTCTTCGGCGGCCACCTCTTCCTCTTCTTCCTTCATGCGCCCGGAGATCACGATTACCGCGGCATCGTCTTCGGCCAGCGGCGAAACGCCGGGCGGAAAATGCACATCTCCGATGTGCAGGCTCTTGCCGATCAATAGAGCGCTGACGTCGACATCGATTCCGTCGGGAAGGTCCTTGGGCAGGCATTCGACGGGAATTTCGTGCATCACGATCTGCATGGTGCCCCCGAGGATCACGCCTTCCGGAGTGCCTTGAGGCCGCACTTCCACGCCGACCCGCACCTTGTGATCGGAGGCGATCTCGTTGAAATCGATATGGAGCAGCCGCCCGCCCACCGGGGTCGTCTGAACTTCCTTGATCAGCACCTGAACTTCCTCGCCCTTCTTGCTCTTTCCCCCGGTCAGGCGGAGGGTCACCAGCTGGCTCGTCCCGTGAAGGTGGTGCACCAGGCGCGATGCTTCCGGCTCGGAGACCTGCACCGACCGCGGGTCCGTGACCCCATAGATCACCGCCGGGACGTTCCCCTCGCGCCGCACCTGCCGGGCGCCGCCCTTGCCCCGGGGCTCGCGGGGTGCAGCCTCCAATACGAACTCAGTCATTACGGTGCTCCTCGGCCAATCGATCCCGTCGCCGCTGTTTCTGGATGTGCCGCCTGCCTGCCGTTGAAGACCCACAACGCCGAAGCTCCGGCCGTTGCGCGTCGCGGTTGCGGCGGGCCGGCGGTTCCTGCATCGACGATTTCGTAATCCTCTTTGATAGCCAAGTTGGCCCGCTAGGTCAACCGATTTGTCGGACCGGAGAGGTAGCCCGGCCGAGTAGCGCGGCGCGGAAGGCGTGCGGCACGCTCGGCCGTCTCGGGAGGCGGTTTGCCCTCGGGAGGCATTTGGGGCAGAATGCGCGGCAACCTCGATGGGCTTCGCACCCCTCGAGACCGGCGGCGGTCCAGCGGATGGGCCGAGGGAATACCCCTCTCCAGCAGCGGCGCGATTCAGGTTCATGTCCCGTCAGATCCACCCCACGGCGATCGTCGATCCGAAGGCCGAGCTCGAGGAGAACGTAACGGTCGGCGCATACAGCGTGATCGGGCCGGGGGTTTCCATCGGCGGCGACTGCGAGTTGTTCAACCACGTGACGGTCGCCGGGCCCACGGCGATCGGCCCGGGCAACCGCATCTTCCCCAACGCCTGCATCGGCCTCGACCCTCAGGACAAGAAATATCATGGGGAGGCGAACTCGCGCCTGGAGATCGGCGCGGGCAACACGTTCCGCGAGAGCGTCACGGTGAGCCGGGGCTCCGAGGCGGGGGGTGGCGTCACGCGGGTGGGGGACGAGAACTGGATCATGGCCTACTGCCACATCGCCCACGATTGCACGATCGGCAACGCCACCGTCTTCGCCAACGGCACGACCCTGGCGGGCCACGTGGCGGTCGAGGACCGGGTCACACTGGGCGGGTTCACCGCGATCCACCAGTTCTGTTCGGTGGGAGAACTGGCCATCACCGGGGGACTGAGCAAGGTCACCCAGGACATCCCGCCCTACGTCATCGCCGACGGCAACCCGCTCCGCCCCCGCGGAATCAACAAGATCGGTCTGGAAAGGAACGGCGTCCCGGCGGAGGAATCCGACCGGATCCAAAAGGCCTACAAAATCTTCTACCGCAGCCGGCTGACCGCCCAGGAGGCCATTGCCCGGCTGAAGGAGGAACTGGGTGAATCACCCGCGGTGCGCAAGTTCATCGAGTTCGTCTCCAATTCCCAGCGCGGCGTGTGCCGCTGAGCCCATAGGGGGAAGTCCGAGCATGGCGGTGGTTCCCATTCTTTGCCGTCGCTTCGATGCGATTCCGCGGGCAGGGAGTCAACCCGAGGGCAGCAGCGAATCTCCCTGCGGGACTGCGGAAGCCGCTCCCGGCGGCGCGGGACCGAGTTGCTTCCCTCCGCTCGGCATGACGGGCGGGTCGGCGTCTCCGGCGGCGGGGGAGGCTTAATCGAAATGAACCCATTGCCCGATCGGGAACGGTGACCGCGGCCCCAATGCCGGTGCCCGGCTTTTCCTGGTGCGGTATCAACGCCGGCATCAAGGACGACACCCTGGACTTCGGGGTGATCCGCGCCGACCGCCCCTGCGCCGCGGCGGCGGTGTTCACCCGCAACAACTTCCCGGCGGCGCCCGTGATCCTGGGGCGGGAGCGGGTGCGCGGGGGACGCCTGCAGGCGGTGGTGGTCAACTCGAAGAACGCCAATGCCGCCACGGGGGAGGGCGGGCTCCGCGACGCCCAGCGCATGACCGAGACCCTCGGCGCGGCGCTGGGAATCGACCCGGTGCTGATCCTGCCCAGCTCCACCGGCGTGATCGGCGTGGCCCTGCCCATGGAGCGGATCGAGGCAGCCTGCCGGCGCGCGGGGGACGAGCTCGAGTGCGGCGCGGAAGCCATCGAGCAGTTCGCCCGGGCGATCATGACCACCGACACCCGGCCCAAGACGGTCTCGGTGCGCTGCGGGGAAGCCACGCTCACCGGCGTGGCCAAGGGCGCGGGGATGATCGAGCCGAACATGGCGACCCTGCTGGCCTATATCGCCACCGATGCCGCCTGCGAGGCGCCGGCGCTGCAGGCCATGCTGCGCCGGGCGGTGGACGGCTCCTTCAACCGCATCACCATCGACAGCGATACCTCCACCAACGACACGGTGCTCGTGCTGGCCAACGGCCTGGTGGGCGCGGTGGAGCCCGCGGAATTCGAGACGGCGCTGGCCGGGGTGTGCCTGCACCTGGCCAAGGAGATCGTGCGGGACGGCGAGGGCGCGACCAAGCTGATCGAGCTCACCGTCTCCGAGGCGCCCTCCCCCGAGGCGGCGCTGGCCATCGCCCGGTCGGTGATCAATTCGCCCCTGGTCAAGACGGCGATCTACGGCGCCGACCCCAACTGGGGCCGGTTCGTGATGGCCATCGGCAAGGTGTTCGACCATCCCGTGCCCCTGGAAGGGCTCGGCATCCGCTTCGGGGACGATGCCGCGGGGCTGGCGATCACCGCGGAAGCCCAACCGCCGGACGTGCTGGAGCGCATCCGGGAATACCTCCGCGGCGACGAACTGCGCATCGAGTTGCGGCTGGGCCGGGGCAACGCCCGCGAGACCGTGTGGGGCTGTGACCTGACCGAGGGTTACATCCGCGAGAACGCCTACTACACGACCTGAGCCGGCAGCTCGCGCCGGCGCCAGTTTCCGGGCGGCGCCCCACCTTGGGACCGGCGGGTCTACCCGCAGTGGTGCCGGGGTGCCTGAATTTATTTGTGTTGCCGGGGCAAAACGGTTAAGTTGGCTGGAATTATCTAATCTCAAAAGGAATTTGCGAGATGGCCGCGCCCGGGGTTGAATTCTTTTTCGATTACGCGAGCCCCTACGCCTACATGGGTTCCTTGAAGATCGAGGAGGCGGTGAACCGGCACGGCGGCCAACTGAGCTGGAAACCGATGGTGCTCGGGTTCGTGTTTCAGGCCATCGGCTTCGAGGCCCCCATGACCCAAGGCAAGAACCCCAAGTCCGATTACCTGCTCCAGGACCTGCAGAATCTCTCGGAGGCCTACGGTGCGCCCTACAAGCCCCGCACCGATTTCATCATCCGCTCCATCCTTGCGCTGCGCGCGACCCTGTGCATCCCGGACGGCCCTGAGCGGGCCAAGGCGGTGCACGGCCTCTTCCACGGCGCCTGGGGGGAGGACCTGGACCTCAATCAACCGGAGGTGGTGGCTGGGCTGCTGGACAAGGCGGGCTTCGAGGGTGCTAAACTGGTGGAGCGCACCCAGGAACCGGAAATCAAGCACCAGCTCAAGGCGAATACCGACGAGGCGGTGCAGCGGGGCGCCTTCGGGGCGCCGACCATGTTTATCGACAGCGGGCGGATGTTCTGGGGACACGACCGCATCGACGTGCTGGACCATTTCCTCGGCCAGGCGGCCGGGGCCTGATGCGGCGGCCGTTAGGCGGAGCGAGTCCCGTGCCCGGGAGCGGGCAGAAGGAACAAGCCCGCGGGACCCGTGCCGCCAGCGCGGCATACCGAGGACAACGAACAGATTCGGACGACGATGGATACGGGCGGTAACAATCCGGTAAAAAGCAATCCGATCAAGCGGCTGAGGGATTACTTCAGCAGCGACATGGCGATCGACCTGGGCACCGCAAACACCCTGGTGTACGTGCGGGGCGAGGGCATCGTCATCCGCGAGCCCTCGGTGGTGGCGATCAAGCGCGACCACCGCGGCAACAGCAAGGTGCTGGCGGTGGGCACGGAGGCCAAGACCATGCTCGGCCGCACGCCGGGGGGGATCTTCGCCATCCGGCCCATGAAGGACGGCGTGATCGCCGACTTCGAGATTGCCGAGGAGATGCTGCGCTACTTCATCCGCAAGGTGCAGCGGCAGAACTCCTTCATCAAATTCAGGCCGCGCATCATCATCGGCGTGCCCTCGGGCATCACCCAGGTGGAAAAGCGCGCCGTGCGCGAGTCGGCGGAATCGGCGGGGGCGAAAGAAGTATATCTGATCATGGAGTCCATGGCCGCGGGCATCGGCGCCGGGCTGCCCATCACCGAGCCCAGCGGCAACATGATCGTCGATATCGGCGGCGGCACGACCGAGGTGGCGGTGATCTCCCTGGCGGGCATCGTCTACAGCGATGCGGCGCGCATCGGCGGCGGTACCACCGAGGTCGCCGTGATCTCTTTGGCCGGCATCGTCTACAGCGACTCGGCCCGCATCGGGGGCGACCGCATGGACGAGGCCATCGTCCAGTACGTCAAGAAGCAGTATAACCTGCTGATCGGCGAGCGCACCTCCGAGGAAATCAAAATCCAGATCGGCTCCGCCTTCCCCAACGGCCCGCCCCGCTCCCACGAGGTCAAGGGACGCGACCTGGTCACCGGCATTCCCAAGACCCTCACCCTCACCGACGCGGAAATCCGCAATGCCCTGGCCGACGTCTACGACGGCATCGTCCAGACCGTGAAGAACGCCCTCGAGCGCACCCCGCCCGAGCTGGCCGCGGACATCGTGGACAAGGGCATCGTCCTGGCCGGTGGCGGCTCTCTGCTTAACGGCCTGGATATCCTCCTCCGCGAGCGCACCGGCCTGCCCATCATTCAGGCGGAAGACCCCCTCTCCTGCGTCGCCCTGGGCACCGGCATGGTGCTGGACCAGATCAACCTCCTCCGCTCCATCGCGCTGACCTGACCGCGGCTACCGAGCCCTCCCTGATTGGCGCGGGCGTCCCTGCCCGCGATCTCGCTGGCCCGATGCCGTATCCATCGACTGTTCGTCTCTGGAACGCGTCATCCGGCGCAACCTCTTTCGGCCGTTCGTTCATCTGTTCCATGGGGGAGCCCCGTCCTGAGCCCGTCGAAGGAGGGGGGCACCGGGTAAGAATTGGCGGTCCACCTCAGCCCCTCTCCCGAGGGAGAAGGGAGAGGTGCTTGCTTCTAATCGGCCTATTGACGCCTTGGGGGCGAGGCGCTTTGCAAGGCCCGCCTGCCTCACCCCCGAGCCTCCAGAGCCCCGATCCACCACGCCGCCCCCCCCTCTCCATGGCATGGAGAGGGGGCCGGGGGGTGAGGTCATCCCGGCGGCCCATCCACGTACGGCGCGAATTCCGCCTCTGGCGGGACGCCCGTTGGGCGCCTCTAAT
>JAPUJL010000406.1 GCA_027296185.1 SAR324 cluster bacterium
GATGCCGTATCCTGGACCAACGACTCCCTGGCCGGCTGGAAGATCTTGGTAGCGTATGCGTGGCGGGTGCGCACGACCTCCGCCGTCGAATCCAGCCTGGATCATTTCGCGATGAGCCGGGCCGAGTTTCGCGGTTTCGAGGGCCACGTGATCCATCTGCGCCTCCATCTGCTGGACGACCCTGGGGGCACCTCCACGGACCGGGACAAGGCCACTGCCGGGGTGGGTATCCAGGGCGACCTCCCCGCCGCCAGCTATGCCTTCGCCTACGACCGACAGACCGGCTATGCCGACAACTCGGCGGACGGCGGCACTCTGCTGGCCGTATTCGGCGGGGCAAAATGGGCCGGCCTCACGATCGGCGCGGGCTACGAGGAGTTCTCCGGCGAGTCGGGCAGCCGCCGCGCCTTCGACACGGCACCGTGCACCGGTTCAACGGTTTCACCGACCAGTTCAGCACCATCAAGGGCGGGCGGCTGACCCGCGGCCTGCGCGACGCATTTCTCCGGATTTCCGGTGCCGAAGGGGTGAAGTGGCGGGCGGAATATCACGGGTTCCGGCAGGAAACCCAAAGCCAGGAGTACGGGACGGAAGTGGCGCTCGCGGAGCACCTCACGGGGCTGATCTCCGTTGCGGACTACCGGGCCGGCGGGGGGAACGATTCGGGAATCGCCGATAAGGACGAACAGGGCTTCTGGGCGCGCCTGGATTATTCCTTCTGAGCCGGTGCCCTCAGCGTGGTCCGGCCCAGAATCCAGGTGCAGCCCTTGCGCGGACCTGTGTGGATGAATGTTTGCCGTATTTTCATGCAATATTTTATATGTATTGCCTAAAATAAGGGCATTCATTTTTGGTCCGCGCAGCTGAGTTGACTATTTCATTAGTATTAACAATAATTTAGAAATAATTAAAAAAAGGCACGGATCATGCTGAACGATCAATAGCAGGGCGTGGGGAATCCCCACGAGGGCGAGAATTTGGGAGCTGTAGCCGTTTTCGGCCGCTTCGATGCGCCGCGATCCCCAATGCGGGCGCGGGGCCGGGCACGGCTCGTTCCGGCGATGACGATACTTCGCACTCGATGGAGGACCTCCTCATGAAGTTGGGTTTCAAATTTCTGTACGCACTTGCCTTGCTCCTCGCCGCCGGCGGATTCGCAACGCACCGCGCAGTGGCGCAAGAAACGATCCTCGACTACAACGTCGACCTGGTAACCGATTACGTGTTCCGGGGCATCGACGTCTTCCGCGACGTCTATATCAGCCGCGAGGCGGAGGAGACCCCGTTCAACGTGGCACCCGCCCTGCAACCGAGCGTGAGTTTCTACTCGCCCTCGGGACTCTGGTTCAATTTCTGGGGGAGCTTCGCCCTCACCGACCGGGAGGACGAGGACTCGCCCAATCCCGACACGGGCGACACCTTCGCCGGGCTCCAGACCTTGGACGAGTTGGACACGACGATCGGCTACGACTGGTCCAACCGCCTCGGCTCGTTCTCCGTGGGAATCGTCAATTTCGGGCTGATCAACCCCGAAGTGCAGGGGGAAGACGGTTCCAACATTCAGGAGATGTTCTTTTCCTGGGGACTGCCCTTCATGGAGAGCCTCGCACCGGCGCTCAGCTACAACCTGGACAGCGACACGGCAAATTCCTACAGCACCCTGTCGGTGGGCGGCGGCGAGTCCCTCTCCTGGACCGTGAATTTGGGCTACGGCTCCGCGGGCGGTGCCCAGGGTGTGCAAGACGTGACGGGCAGCATCGGCTTCGGCTTCGGCGGCGGGCTGAGCGTTTCCGCCAACGCCGCCTTTCGTCCGACGCCGCAACTGGTGGGTTACAACAGCGACGGGGAGTACATCAGCCAGGAGGACGGTTCGGTCGCCGACTACCCGCCGGCGATCGCCTGGATCGCCCTCAGCTGGGGCGGGGAGGTCACCGAGTAGGGCTCCCCGCTTCAGCGCGATACTTCAGGGCGGCTCCGGCCGGTGCCGCCCGAATCTCTTCTCCCGCATGGCATGGTTCGCCGCCCCGGACCCTTCTCGCCCTTTTCCCCCGGGGTGGCGAACTTCCCCCGAGTAATCCCGCCGTTGGCGCTTCCGGTAAGGCTGCTCGCGGGAGTACCAGGCGCGTATATTGTTAACCCATGTTCTGAATCCGCCGGAACTCCTCGACCATCGCCACGAAGTCCGACTGGCTCCCGCCCAGGTCAGGATGCAACCGCTTGCTCAACTCCCGGAACCGTGCTTTGAGATCGTCGGCGCTCTCGTATCCAACAAAAAATCGAAATTGCATGGTCAAGCCTCCTGCTTGGTTGATTGCCCGTCCCGGTTATAGAGGCGCAAGCCGTTATCCTAGCGCATGGAGGTGGAATTAGGGGTGACGATCGAGCGTAAAGTGCATGATATGGCGCCTCTGGTTCCTCGCTGGCTGGGGGTTGGCGAATTGCGTGCGCCTATCCCAATTTCACGCCCGCCGGCGCAGGACCGATTGCACTGGCCGCTCGCACTGGCCGCTCGCACTGGCCGATTGCCCTGGGCCGATCGCACCGCGCCCGCCGGCGCACCGCTGGTCTCGGGTGGGCCGAGGTGATATATCGGGCGCACATCGGGAGCGAAGAATACCCAGCCGAACGGGAGTGCAGGCCATGGCGAAAGGAAATACGGCCAAACGAAAAGTGGTGCTGACCGGAGCCTCGGGCTATATCGCGCAGCGGATGCTGCCCGAGCTCGAGGAACGCTACGATCTGGTGTTGCTGGATTCGCGGGCCGAGACCCGCGAGGGGACGGCGGTACCGGGAGTGCGGGTGTGCGACCTGACCGGCGAGAACCGCGAGGCCTACCGGGAGCACTTCAAGGGTGCCGACACGGTGGTGCACTGCGCCTTCGTCAGCGCCTCCGGCCTGGACGCGGGGAGCTTCATGAACACCAGCGAGGCCAAGTTCCGCGCGGAGCACACCAATGTCGCCATGGCCTACAACGTCTACCAGACAGCCTGGGAGGAAGGCGTGCGGCGAATGGTCGTGGCGAGCTCGAACCATGCGGCGGACTATTACGAGCGGCTGATCTGGGCGGACAAGTGGGACACCGTGACGCCGGAGATGCTGCCCCTGTCGGACAATTTCTACGGCTGGGCCAAGGCCGCCTACGAGTTGCTGGGATTCGTTTTCGCCACCGGTCAGGTGGGCGGGCGCAAGCTGGAGATGGTGCAGTTGCGCATCGGCGGGCCGCGCGACAGCGCCGACCTGGAAGGCCTGAAGCCCGGCGACATCAAGACCATGCACCGCGGCCTGGGGGCCTACCTCAGCCGGCGGGACCAGGTGCAGCTGTTCGTCAAGAGCATCGAGGTGCCGGACATCGCCGACGAGAACGGCGTGCCGTTCCAGGTGTTTTACGGGGTCAGCGGCAACACCCACAACTTTTGGAGCATCGCCAACGCCCGGCGGGTGATCGGCTACGAGCCGGAGGACAACAGCCAGGTCAATTTCGCCGAGCGCATCGCCGAGATCGCCAAGGCGTAGCCGGTCCGGGCGCCCATGCCCGCCGCGGCAACGGGTGGGCAACGAGTCGGCAACGGGTGAAGGAGAACGGAATGAAGCTGGAAGGCATCCGGGTGATCGACCTCAGTCAGTTCCTGCCCGGTCCACACCTGACCATGATGATGGCGGATCACGGGGCGGAGGTGATCAAGGTCGAGAACGCGGGAGAAGGCGAGCCGACCCGCCACATCGGACCGCGCAAGGCGGGGCAGACCATCTACTTCCGCAACACCCAGCGCGGCAAGCAGAGCCTGCGGCTGAACCTGAAGTCCGGGGAGGGTCGCGAAATATTGCTGCGGCTGGCCGAATCCGCGGACGTCCTGGTGGAATCCTTCCGCCCCGGCGTGATGGCGCGGCTGGGGCTGGATCGGGACACGGTTCGCGCCCGGGCGCCGCGGTTGGTCTACTGCTCCATCTCCGCCTTCGGTCAGGAGGGTCCGCTGAGCGGCCGCCCGGCCCACGACCTGAGCATCCAGGCGCAAGCGGGCGTGACCGCCTTCAGCACCGGAGCGGACGGCAAGCCGGTGATCCCGGCCATGCCGGCGGCGGACATGCTGGGCTCCTCCATGGCGCTAACCGGGATTCTGATGGCGCTGCTGCGGCGGGAGCGCACCGGCCGGGGCGACACCCTGGACATCTCCATGTTCGACGGCGTGATCTCCTGGTGCGTGGGCACCACGGGACCGGTCTTCGCCGAGGGGCGCTCGCCCCACCCGCCCGACGAACGTACCATGGGCGGCGCGGCCTTCTACCAAGTCTACGAGACGAAAGACGGCCGCTATATCACCCTCGGCGGGAGCGAACTGAAGTTTGCCCGCAACCTGCTGAACGCCCTGGAACGGGAAGACCTGATCGAACTCTGCGGCCCGCCCTACGGCGCCCGCCAGCAGCCGGTCAAGGACTTCCTGGCCGACACTTTCCGCACCCGCACCCAGGCCCGGTGGATCGAGTGGTTCCAGGACAAGGACGTGTGCTTCGGCCCCGTGCGCCACCTCCACGAGGCGTTCGCCGAACCGTTCCTCGAGGAGCGTGGGATGCTGCTTCGCGACGAGGCGGGCGCCGAGCACATCGGCATTCCGATCAAGTTCCAGGAGGAGCCGGGGCGGGTGAACTTTCACGCCCCCGGCCACGGCGAGCACACCGAGGCCATCCTGTCCGGACTCGGCTACGATGGAGCGGGCATCGCGGCGCTGCGGGACAAGGGCGTGATCTAGCGGCTGAGCATCCTCGATGCGCCGCGCCGGGCGGCGGCGAACAACGGAGGGAGGGCGATTGAACCGGCGGACGTGGCTCGGCGCGATCCTGGGCGTGGGGGCTTTGGGCGGGCTGCAGGGTTTCGATCCGGCGCCCGCCTCCGCCGATGCCTTCGGTGCCGAGGCGATTCTGCTGACCTACCACGTCCAGGATCAACGGGACGCGCCGGTCGAAGAATACAAGCGCCGCCTGGACGACCGCGGTCAATGGGTGTTCACGCCGGGCATCGAGGTATACTACGACTGGCGGTTCGCCGAACCGCTCTGGAAGGCGCGGGGCATCCGCGCAACCGCCGGCTGGGTCCGGGATTCGGTGGATCACCTGTTCGGCTACGTTGCCGTGATGGGCCGCTGGATGCTCGACGACGTGGAGCCCCTGACCGTCAGCCTTCAGGCGGGGCCGGGCTTCATCTACCGGGAATCGTGGCGGGACGTGCCGGGCTACGATCCGGACAACCCCCTGGAGGAATCGGACGACTTCCTGCCGGGCTACGAGTACAAGTTCTTGCCCTTGGGCGAGATCGACTTCCTCTATCGATTCAAGCCCGGCGTTCAGGGGGTCTGGAGCATCTTCCCCGGCTTCCCCTTCGTCATCATACAAAACCTCGGGCTGCGGTGGAGTTGGTAGCCGGCCCCGTCAGCCGTAAACCCGACTAGCGGATCAATGAATCTCGAATCCATCGCCAAAGCCTTCCGGGAGCGGGCGCCCGGGGTCGAGTACTGGTCGCTGATGCTGGTGGACGACCGGTTCGAGGCACTGAGCGTGCGGCAGAACGTGCTGCAGCCGGTGAACAACTGGCGCAACGGCGGCGCCATGATCGCCGTCCACGACCGGGGTGGCATGGGCTACGGCGCCACCAGCGACCTCACTCCCGCCGGCCTGGCCGCGGCGGCGGCGCGGGCCACGGAGTGGGCCCACCGCACCGCCGCGCGTTCCCTGGTGGATCCGGCGATCCTGCTCCGGCTGGCCCACGAGGGGCGCTACACCCGGCACGGCGAGCAGCCCTGGAGCGGCATGAGCCTCTCGGACAAGATCGCCCTGCTCCAGGACGCCAACCGCACCCTCAAGGCCGGGGCGCGGATCGTGGACTGGAGCGCGCACCTGGTCCATCTGGCGCGGGAGCGGCTGCTCATCTCCAGCGTAGGGGCGCGGCTCGAGCAGGATTTCGAGTGCATCGGCGGCATCCTCTCAGCCGCGGCCAACGACGGCAGCGAGACCCAGAACCGCACCCACGGCGAGGACCTGTTCCGTCAGGGCGGGCTGGAGCAACTGGAGGCCACCGGCTTTCCCGGAGAGGCGGAGCGGGTCGCGGCGGAGGCGCTGCAATTGCTGGATGCGCCGGACTGCCCCTCGGGAACGATGGATCTGCTGGCCATGCCCGGGCAGATGGTGCTGCAGGTGCACGAGAGCATCGGCCATCCCCTGGAGCTGGACCGCATCCTGGGCGACGAGCGCAATTACGCGGGGACGAGCTTCGTAACACCGGAGATGATCGGCACCTACCGCTACGGCTCGACCCTGCTCAACGTCACCTTCGACCCGGCACGGGAGGGGGAGCTGGCCTCCTACCGCTTCGACGACGAGGGCACCCCGGCGGCACGGGAATACGTGATCCGCGGCGGCATTCTCGAGCGGACCTTGGGCGGCGCGGTCTCCCAGGCGCGGTCGGGGCTGCCGGGGGTGGCCAACTCGCGGGCCAGCAACTGGAACCGCCCGCCCATCGACCGCATGGCCAATCTGAACCTGGAGCCGGGGGACAAGTCCCTGGCGGAGTTGATCGGCTCGGTGGAGCGCGGCGTGTGGATGGACACCAACCGCTCCTGGTCCATCGACGACAGCCGCAACAAGTTCCAGTTCGGCTGCGAGTTGGGCCGCCTGATCGAGGACGGCGAACTCAAGGGCATCGTGAAGAACCCCAATTACCGCGGCATCTCGGCCACCTTCTGGCGCAGCCTGGACGGAGTGGGCGACGCAAGCACCCACGAGGTGCGGGGCCTGTGGACCTGCGGCAAGGGAGAGCCGAACCAGGCGATCCAGGTCGGACATGCCGCCCCGGCCTGCGTCTTCCGGGGCGTGGACGTGTTCGGCAGCGA
>JAPUJL010000407.1 GCA_027296185.1 SAR324 cluster bacterium
TCGGGCGGCGAGGCGCCGAGTCCGCCGCCAATCGTCGCCTCAAAACGAGAATCCCGGATTTCGCGTCTCGAATCGCAGCATCATGTTTGAAGGCACCACCATTCTATCGGTCCGTTCCGGAAAAACCGTGGTGATGGCCGGCGACGGCCAAGTCACCGTGGGGCAGACCGTGGTGAAGTCCAACGCGCGCAAGGTGCGGCGCGCCTATCACGACACGGTGCTGGCCGGATTCGCGGGCTCCACGGCGGATGCGGTGACCCTGTTCGAGAAGTTCGAGGAGAAGCTGCAGGAGTACAGCGGCAACCTGATGCGCTCCGCCGTCGAGTTGGCGAAGGATTGGCGTACCAACAGAATGCTGCGCAACCTGGAAGCCCTGCTCACGGTGGCGGACGCCGAGTCGTCCCTGATCATTTCGGGCAACGGGGACGTGATCGAGCCGGAGGACGGGCTGATGGCCATCGGCTCCGGCGGCATGTTCGCCCTCGCCGCGGCCAAGGGGCTGCTCGCCCATGGCAACCTGACCCCACGCCAGGTGGCGGAGCAGGCCATGCTCATCGCTGCCAGCATTTGCGTTTACACCAACACCCAACTGACCATCGAAGAGCTCTGATCCCGCCATGTTCGAAGCCCTAGTGCCCTCCCAGCTGACCCCTCGCGAAATCGTCGAGGAACTGGACAAATATATCATCGGTCAGCACGACGCGAAGCGCAGCGTCGCCATCGCGCTGCGCAACCGCTGGCGGCGGATGCAGGTGCCCGAGGATTTCCGCGACGAGATCCTCCCCAAGAACATCACCATGATCGGGCCCACCGGTGTGGGCAAGACCGAGATCGCCCGGCGCATGGCCCGCCTGACCAACGCGCCGTTCGTCAAGGTCGAGGCCTCTAAGTTCACCGAGGTGGGTTACGTGGGCCGCGACGTGGAATCGATCATCCGCGACCTGGCCGAGATAGGCGTGGCCATGGTGCGCAAGCTCTACACGGAGCAGGTGCGCAACAAGGCCCAGGCCAACGCGGAGGAGCGGCTGCTGGATGTGCTCGTGCCTTCCATCAATCCCCGGCCCGCAGCCGGATTGGGGCCGGGCGCGGAATCCGCGAATGTGCCGGATACCCGCGAGAAGTTCCGCGCCAAGCTGCGCGCGGGGGAGCTGGACGGGCGACACGTGGAGATCGAGGTAGCGGAGCGGGGCGGCGGACCCTTCATCGAATTGATGCCTTTTACCGGCATGGACAACATGGACCTGAATATGAAGGAGATGTTGTCCAACATCCTGCCCAAGCGCCACAAGAAGCGGCGCATGACCATCCCCGAGGCCATGGAGACTCTGCAGCAGGAGGAGGCCGACAAGCTGATCGACATGGACGAAGTCTCCCGCGACGCGGTGCGCCACGTGGAGCAGAACGGGATCGTTTTTCTAGACGAGTTGGACAAGATCGCCGGAAGAAACAACAGCGGTGGACCGGATATCTCCCGCGAGGGGGTGCAGCGGGATATCCTGCCCATCGTCGAGGGTTCGACCGTCAACACCAAGTACGGCCCCGTGCGCACCGACCACATCCTCTTCATCGCGGCGGGGGCGTTCCACACGGCCAAAATCTCCGACTTGATTCCCGAACTGCAGGGGCGCTTCCCCATCCGCGTCGAATTGAAGTCGCTGACCACGGAGGATTTCGTCCGCATCCTCAGCGAACCGGAAAACGCCCTCATCAAGCAGTACAAGGAACTCATCCAGACCGAATCGGTCTCGCTCCACTTCACGCAGGAGGCGATCCACGAAATCGCGGAGATCGCCACCGAGGTCAATCAGCGGGACGAAAACATTGGGGCACGGCGGCTCCACACCATCATGGAGAAAATCCTCGAGGAGGTCAGCTTCGAGGCGTCGGAACTTCAGGGGCAAACCATCGAGATCACCCCGGCCTACATCCGGGACCGGCTGGGCGACATCCTGAAGGATCGGGATCTGCGCCGCTATATCCTGTAATCCGTAATCGCAAAATCTCCCCGCCCGATTCGGTGCGGGTGACGGGCCTATCCCCTGGAGCACAGAGCCGATGAAATGGCGAACGGTGCTGGAGGCGCTGGAGGCGCGCCTGGCCGAGTTGGCCCGCGGCGGCATCCAAACCCTCAATGTCGCCTCCGACCCCGAGCTGGTGCAACTGCTGGCGGGCTTCCCGGCGGGCGAAAGGGCCGCCCCGGCAGCCGAGGCACCGGCCGACCCAGGATCACCGCCCGCACCACCCCGTGCGCCACCCGTTCCCGAGATTCCGCAAGCGGAGCCGGCCGGGCTCGCCGATCGGGCCTCCCCGCTCGATTCCGGCGGCTCCGCCGCCACTTTCCAAGCGAAGCATCCCTCCGAGCTGCAGACGCTGGAGTCGCTGCACTTCCACTTCCGGGATTGCCAGCGCTGCGCCCTGGCCGGGAGCCGCACGAAGCTGGTCTTCGGCGTCGGCCACGACCGGCCGCGGCTGATGTTCGTCGGCGAAGGCCCGGGGCAGGAGGAAGACCGGCAGGGGCTGCCTTTCGTCGGCCGGGCGGGGGCGCTGCTCACGGCGGGCATCCTGGCCTTGGGGCTCACGCGGGAGGACGTGTACATCGCCAACATGGTCAAGTGCCGGCCGCCGGGCAACCGCAATCCCGCACCGGAGGAGACGGCGGCCTGCTTCCCGATCCTCTCCCGGCAAATGGAACTGCTCGACCCGGCGCTCATCGTCACGCTGGGCAACGTGCCGCTGAAGGCGCTGAACCCCTCCGCGCGGGGCATCACGGCGGAACGGGGCCGCGTGTTCGAATACCGGCAATGGCCGGTGCTGCCCACGTTCCACCCCGCCTACCTGCTGCGGAATGCCAATGCCATCGACAGCTGGTGGCTGGACCTGAAGCAGGCGTTCCGGGTCGCCTACGGCAGCGGCGGCTGAGCGCCCCGCCGGCTCCGCTAGAACCGTCCGAAGGCGTAATCCGGCCCTCCCCTTGCATTTTCAATCCGATTAAGGCTAACGATGCGCAACGGGCGGGCGGGCTTCACGAGCTGCCCCGCTACGACCCCACGGCCTAGAAGCTCCTACTGGGAAGTGGGGCATCGGCGATGCGAAGCTAACTCTGGCAGGGATGCCATGAAATGCCTGGTGACGATTTCCGGCGGCGCCGCCAGTTACCCACGCGCCTCTACGAATCACCCGGCTGAGCGCCTTCTACAGATGGCAGTATCGAGGAGCGTGCGGGCGTGGGCATGTTGCGATCACGCCGTCCTCCAAGCGGGGAATATCCCCGTCGACTCAGCGTGAAGTCAACGCCCGCATTTCCCGTCTACTGCATCCTGTCTCCCCCACACACCGAAAAGGCCTGACCCGTGACGCCCGAGGCGGCGT
This sequence comes from SAR324 cluster bacterium, assembly GCA_027296185.1. Taxonomy (GTDB): domain Bacteria; phylum SAR324; class SAR324; order SAR324; family JACQKK01; genus JAPUJL01. The sequence goes on from JAPUJL010000407.1 coordinate 3,370, forward strand.
CCGAGGCGATGAAGGCCGTGGCGTTGGCCACCTCCTCCTCGGTCACGAGCCGCCGCAGGGGAACCGCATCGATGCGGTCTTGCATCTGCCGGTCGAAGGTCTTGCCGATCGCTTGGGCCCGCGCGACGATCACGGCGTCGAAGCGCTCGCCGGCGGTGGGACCGGGCAGAATGGCGTTGACGCGAATACCGTAGGGACCCAGCTCCGCGGCGAGGGAGTGGCTGAGCCCGATCATCCCCCACTTGCTGGCGGCATAGGGCGTGCGCAGGGGGAAGCCGATGCGGCCCGCCACCGACCCGATATTGACGATGTTTCCCCGGCGCGCCTCGATCATCGGTGCCGAGACGTGCTTGGCCGCGTAAAATGCTCCGGTGAGGTTGACGTTCAATGCCCGGAGCCATTCCGCCCCGTCGATGTCCCGGGCCAGGGCGGTGGGCCCGGCGATGCCGGAATTGTTCACCAGCACGTCCACCTTGCCGTATTCGGCCAGGGTACGCTCCACCAGCTCTCGCACCCGTTCCTCGTGGCCCACGTCGAGGGGCTGTGCCAGGGGGCGGGTGCCCATGGCCCGCAACTCCTCTGCCACGGCCTCCAGCTTGTCTACCGACCGCGCGGCCAGCACCACGTGGGCGCCCTCCCGGCCGAAGGCCAAGGCGATTTGCTTGCCGATGCCGTAGCCGGCGCCGGTGACGATAACGGTTCGATCCTTGAAGCGCACGCCGGCCTCCTTCGCCGCGCCCGTACCGGCGCGGCCCACAATTCGCGAATGAATTAAGGAACGCCTCCCGGGCGGGAGAGGCTACTGCATGCGGAATCCCCCGCAGACCGTGAACGCCTGGCCCGTGACGCCCGAGGCTCCGTCGGAGGCGATGTACGTGACCGTGTCGGCCACCTCGTCCTCGCCGACCAGCCGCCGGAGGGGCACCATGCCGGTGTACTCCTCCATCTGCTCTTCGAAGTTCTTGCCCTCCGCCTCGGCGCGCGCCGCCACGACGCGGTCGAAGCGTTCGCCGCGGATGGGCCCCGGGAGAATTGCGTTGACCCGGATGCCGTAAGGCCCCAACTCCGCGGCGAGGGAGTGGCTGAGGCCCACCATGCCCCACTTGCTGGCCGCATAGGGTGTGCGCAACGGGTAGCCGATGCGCGAAGCGACCGAGCCGATGTTCACGATGTTTCCTCGTTTGGCCTCGATCATGGGAGTGGACACGTACTTGGCGCAATAGAAGGCGCCGTTCAGATTGACGTCCATGGACTCGATCCATTCCTCGCCGCTGATGTCCCGGGCCAGCTTGGTGGGACCGGCGATGCCCGCGTTGTTGACCAGCACGTCCACCTTGCCGAATTCGGCCAGCGTCTTGTCCACCAGCCCCTTGACCTGATCCTCGAAGCGCACGTCCAGCGGAAACACCACGGGGCGGGTGCCCATCCCGCGCAGCTCCTCGGCTACCCCCTCCATCTTCTCGGTCGAGCGCGCGGCCAATACGACGTGGGCGCCTTCGCGGCCGAAGGCGAGGGCGATCTGCTTGCCGATGCCGTAGCCGGCGCCGGTGACGATGACGGCTTGATCCTTGAAGCGCATGGGACGACTCCTTCTGGCGGGGGTGGACGGTTGGGCTGGGCCGGGCCGATCGGCCCCGGAGGGTCCGGGCACGGGGCGCCCCACGGCAACGCGGAAGTGGCCGCCCCGTGCCGCATGGCAGATATACACGCCGCGTGGCCCGAAGTCCTCGATCCTTGGGCACATACACCAGTCACCGGGGCCCGGCAAGGCGCATCGCCGCAACCGCCGGGCACCGAGCCGTTGCCGAGGAATCCGCAATCCGAGGGTGGGGCGGGCCCTTCGACTT
>JAPUJL010000408.1 GCA_027296185.1 SAR324 cluster bacterium
GCACCGTTGCGCCTCGCGACAAGCTGGGTCGCCGCCGACGGAATCAGCTCCGTCGTGCGGGAGAATCGGACATTGAAACCAAAGAGGCCCGGTGTTGGGGGTAGACCGGACGTTCTGGGCGGCGCTCGAAACCGACGCGAATAGCCATTAGCGGAAGTTTTGTTCCGCCTCGAACGCACCCTAACAGGGAGCGTTAGTCAGTGGCCGTTGGCTCGTCGGGGATGTCCAAGCCGGCTTCGCGGAGGCCATCTACAACGAGCCGGATAAACGGGGGCTAGGCGTAAGAATAACTCAATTCGGGCGAGCTGGTATTACCGTTAGGAATTGCAATTCCAATAAAGGTGGATCATGTTTGATCCGCGCCTTTCGGAACGTGCGAGAGTTGTGCAACACGGACCATCGTTTGGTGGTGCCGCCAAAATGTCTCGGTTGGTTCGCCGTGCCCGCGAAACCATTCATATAAAATGCGAACAAGGGCACCAGTTCGAAACATAACTCAGGCGGTGTCTTTCTTGCCGCGGTACCGGCGGGCCGACCCCGCTACAGCATTCCCAATCTTATACATTTGGGTGTGCCGGCGGAGGGCGTCCGCTGGGCGCTAAATAGGAGACCACCGAATTCGACCCTGAATTACTCATGAGCGGCGGTGTTTGATCGAGCGGGGGCAAATTGAGGCGGCTACGCAGCGACCCTTGCGGGGGATGTCCATGGAATGCCCAAAGTGTCAGCAGGAAAATCCGTCCAAGGCGAAATTCTGCTTGGAATGCGGAACCAAACTGGAGCGCCGCTGTCCTGCCTGCAATGAGCCGCTCCCGGATACAGCCAAGTTTTGTATGGAGTGCGGCCACGACCTCTCACAGCACATAGCATCCACCGGACTCTCGCCGCCCGCCACCTCACCCACTACCGTCGCCGAAGGCGAACACCGCCCAGCCACCGTCCCCGACGGCGAACGCCGCCAAGCCACCGTCCTCTTCTCCGATCTCTCCGGCTTCACGGCCATGAGCGAGCGGCTCGATCCCGAGGAGGTGCAGGGATTAATGCGCCGCCTCAAGGACCAGGCGGTGGAAATCGTGGAGTCACATGGGGGCATTGTCAGTCAGTTCGTCGGAGATGAGGTGCTGGCGCTGTTCGGCGTGCCGACGGCCCATGAGGACGACCCGGTGCGGGCGGTGCGGGCGGCGGGGGGGCTCCATGAGCTGGCCCGCGATCTGAGTCCCGAAGTGGAGGCGAAAATCGGGCGGGTGCTGCGCATGCATACCGGGATCGAGAGCGGGCTTGTCGTGACCAGCACCGCGGACGTGCGGGACGGCACGATCGGGGTGACCGGGGACACTGTGAACATGGGCGCCCGGCTAAAGGCTCTGGCCGAGGACGACACGATCCTGCTCGGGCCGGAAACGCGGAAGCTCGTGGCGGACGCATTCGAGACCGAGGCCCTGGAACCGGTAGCGCTCAAGGGCAAGGCGGATCCGATCATTCCGTACCGGCTGCTGGCCGAACGGTCCGCGCCCGTCATGGCATCTCATCTTTTCATCGGCCGCCGGGTGGAACTCCGCCAATTCAACGGCATCATCGAGGAGTGTCTGGAATCCGGCCTTGGTCAGGGAATCTATTTGCGGGGCCACACTGGCAGCGGCAAGACCCGGCTTGTGGAGGAGTTCCGGACCGTCGCCTCCTCCCACGGGTTTGCCTGCCACGTAGGGCTGGTGCTCGATTTCGGCGTCGCCAAGGGCCGCGACGCGATCCGCAGTATCGTCAGCCGCCTGTTGCAAATACCCACCGGGGCTTCAGACGACGCCCGGCGGGACGCGGCTGGGCGGGCCCTCTCCGCGGGTTTCTTGGACGAGGCGCAAGCCCCTTTCCTGAACGACCTGCTGGATCTCCCCCAGCCGGCGGAGCTGCGCCCCATATATGACGCCATGGACAACGAGACCCGCAACCGGGGCCAGCGGGAGACGGTGTGTGGACTTCTCCGACGCGCCAGCGCCACGCAACCGGTCATGCTAACGGTCGAGGACCTCCATTGGGCCGACGAGATCACGCTGGCCCATCTGGCCGCGCTCGCGGGGACGGTTGGCGAGGCGCGCGCGCTGCTGGTGATGACCTCGCGCCTGGACGGCGATCCCCTGGACCAGGCATGGCGAGGCGCAAGTCAGGGCACGCCGTTGACGACCATCGACGTGGGGGCCCTCCGCCCGGACGAGGCGCGGAAGTTGGCCGGGCAGTTTCGCGACGTTAGCGCGGGCATCACCGAACGTTGCCTTGAGCGCGCCGCGGGCAACCCCTTTCTCCTGGTGGAGTTGCTGCGAGCCGCCGAGGAATCCGACGAGGAGAGTGTGCCCGGTTCCGTGCAAAGTCTGGTGCTGGCGAGAATGGATCATCTCGATCCCGCGGACCGGGAGGCACTCCAGGCCGCCTCGATCTTCGGCCGGCACTTTCTGCTCGACGAGCTGCGGGCCTTGCTGGGGAATCCCGACTACCGGTGCGACGGGTTGGTCGCCCATTATTTCGTCCAGCCCGAGGGCGAGGGCTACCTGTTCGCGCACGCCCTCGTCCAGGAAGGGGTCTACGGCTCCCTGCTCAAGGCCCGGCGCCGCGAGCTGCACCGCGGGGCCGCGGATTGGTTTGCCGGGCGCGACCCGCCCCTGCGCGCCGCGCATCTAGACCGCGGCGAACACGCTGACGCGCCCCGGGCATACTTGGACGCCGCGCGTAACCAGGCGGCGCAGTACCGCTACGAGCGCGCCTTGCGATTGGCTCAGCGGGGAACCGAGTTGGCGAAGGAACCGGCGGCGAGGTTCACCCTGACCTGTTACACGGGCGAGTTGCTTCACGATCTGGGCCGCAATTCCCAGTCCATCGAGGCCTATCGCGAAGCCGAACACTCCGCCAGCGACGATATCCAGCTGTGCCGGGCCTGGATCGGCCAGGCCGAGGGAATGCGGGTGATCGACCAAATTCAGGACGCCCTGGCCATGTTGGACAAGGCCGAGAAACCCGCTACCGAAAACCATCTGACGCTGGAGCTTGCGCAACTCCACCATCTGCGTGGGAATCTTTTCTTTCCGGCCGGCAATATCGACGGGTGCATCAGGGAACACGAGGCGGCGCTGAAATGGGCGCGCGAGGCCGGCTCGCCGGAGGCCGAGGCACGCTCCCTGGGAGGTTTGGGCGACGCTTACTATAACCCGGGGCGCATGGCGACCGCGCATGATTATTTCAGTCGTTGCGTCGCCGTGAGCCGGGAGCATGGTTTCGGCCAGATCGAGGCCTCGGTCTCTCCCATGCTCGGCTGGTCCATGTATTTCCGATATGAACTGGGACAGGCTCTCGAGATCGGCCTGGCGGCCGCCGAGATGGCGGCCAAGGCGAGTCAACACCGGGCCGAAATTCTGTCTCGCAGTCTGGTCGGGTATGTCCAGTCGGAATTCGGCGATTACGCCGACGCCACGGAGTATGCGGATCAGACGACTGCTCTCGTACGGAACCTGAAGGCAAGAAGATTCGAACCTCTTCCTCTCGCCATTCTCACGAAAACCGCTCTGGAGACGGGAGATCGCTCTTGCGCGCTTGAACTTGTAAAACAGGGACTGGAAATCAGCCGGGAAACCGGAA
>JAPUJL010000409.1 GCA_027296185.1 SAR324 cluster bacterium
CGTGGAGTGGTACGCACTGGAGGAGATCGGCTTCGGCTACCGCGTAATCGCCATTGGCACCGGACGCTCGGCGGTCGACCCGGCGACCGGGGACAAGCTGGAACAGACCGTGGGCATTGGCCTGTCGCTGTTCACGATCAACTGGGTGCCGATCGGTGCGGAATCCGACACCCGCCTCGGCATCATGCTGGGCATCGGCGGTGCGGGATACCAGAACGAGGTATCCATTACCGATGCCGTCACGGGTGCCAAGCTCTCGGCCAGCGATACTTCCGAGGGCAGCGCGGTGCTGGTCGGGGTGTATCTGGATTTCGGCGGCGGCGGCTTCGGCGGCCGGGTCGGTATGCACTCGATCGACACCGACTTGGACGACCTGAGCGACGGCTCACGGGTCGATGGGTCGGGCGTCGCGTTCTACGGCGACATCCGCTGGGCCTTCGATTGATCGGCACCGCCCCGCGGAACGAAGTACACCGAATCGCACCGAGCCCCCGAGAAAGCATCCCCATGCAAACGATCTCGGACCACCGCAAACGGATCGCCTACCTCCGCGAGACGCTGGACACGCTCGTGGCGCGGCACCGCAAGCTGTTCGACCTGCGCTCCCAGAGTTGGCACGAGCAGTTGGAGGGAGATCCGGACCGCCAGGAAAAACTGGACGAACTGCACCGCGAAATCGCGGAAGTCGAGGTACAGATCGAGTACATGAAGGGGGGCCTGAACGCCATCGAGCCCAGCGGCGCGCTTCCCAGCCAGCCAGCGGATCCGCCCGAAAGCGAACCGCCCGAGGCCGCCAACGGCGATCGGGCTGAGACCGCCGGCAGTGATTCAGCCGAGGATGCTCCGGCGGACGCCGCGAGCGGCGATCCCAGCAGCGTTTCGGACGATGCGACGGCCGAGGGGCCGGACAGCGGTTCGGGCGAATTACCCGCCGACCCGGAGGGCGAACCGCCAGTTGGCTCAGCTTGAGCTATTCCCTTTCGGAATTCCCTGCCGGACTTTCCCCCGCCGCCAGAGCGGACCCGCCTGAACCCTCCGGCTATTCGCCGCCGGGCGGGACTGTTTTGAACCCTCTGGCTATTCGCCGCCGGGCATCTCGAGCAGCCGCAACATCCGCTGAGCGCTGGCACCGTCGAGCGCCGCTCCGGCGAACAGCGCCGCGAGCTCATCCGAGGCCGGAATGGGTTCCGGCCAAACGGGCAGGCCCCACTGCTTCATTTCGGCGATCAGCGGCTCCAGCGGCTCCCCCCGGTACATGTTGAACGCGACCGCCGCGGCCGGTGCCCGCCCTTCCCGCCGGAGCTTCCGCACGATCGCGGCCAGCCAGGGCAGCGCCCAGATATCGGGCAGGGAGGGCCGCACGGGCACGATTACCCGGTCGACTCCAACCAGGATGGATTCGGTCATGAGGCTCAACGACGGCGGCCCGTCCACGATTACGTGGCGCCACTCCTCCCGCCACGATTCGGCCAGGGTGGCGAGGGTCGGCTGGATGTGATGGAGCGACTCCACTCCGAAGCGCTTGCCGAAGCGGTTGGCCCACTCGCTGGCGGTGCCCTGGGGGTCCGCGTCCACGAGCAGGGCCGGCTCCCCCTTCTCCTGCAATGCCAGCGCGGCGGCAATGGCGAGGGTACTTTTGCCCGTGCCTCCCTTTTGATGCAGGAACGCGGTAACCGCCATGGCAATCCCGGGCCGGGACGCTATCCGGATTCCGGCGGGGGCAGGGGAATCCCCTCCTCGATCAGCATGATCGGGATCTCGTCGCGGATGGGATAGAGGAACTTTCCGTCCTGGCGCACCAGTCCCCCGTCAATGGGCTCCTTGACGGCCTCCCCACCCCGGTTGGACACCGATCCGGACTCGATCGCCCGGTTGACGGCTGCGATCAAGTCCTCGGGGGCCAAGGAGACAGGTTCCTTGGTTTCCGGACAGGCCAGAATCGCCAGCAATTCCTGATCGATCATGCCTCCTCTCGATAATGGCTCGCAAGCCCGGCCAGTCCCGCGCGCCGGGCCACCCCACTGTAGGCCCTGACCCCCCAAATGGAAAGCGCCGGGGCCCATCGGGCGCGAGCAGATACGGGCAGGCCGGGCTATCCGGAGGCGCCGGCGCAGCCTCTACTTGGCAACGCCGCCGGGGCTCGCGTACACTTGCAACGCCCGCCCGAATTTGCATGGGATGGTGGGGGCAATGGAGCGCCCGCCTTGATTGGAGGGAAACCTGCCGATGGGTGAGGATCTTGCCGCCTAAATCGGATTCCGCCGCCGAGGCGCTGGAGGCTGCGGAGGGACCGACCCTGGTCGTGGTCGACGACGACCCAACCACGCTCGATCTGCTGACGCGGCTCTTGAAGAAGAAGTACGCCGTGCGGTCCTTCTCGGCACCCGCGGAGGCCGTCGCCGATCTGCGCCGGGAGCCGGCGGAGATCGTCATTTCGGACTATGCTCTGCCCGAAATGAACGGGGTGGAGTTCATCCACGAGATCCATCGCATCGTGCCGGGCGCCAAACGGATCGTCATCACCGGCCGCGCCGATTTGCAGACCGCGGTGCACTCGGTCAACGAGGCGCAGGTCGATTTCTTCCTCACCAAGCCCGTCGGCGCGGAGGAACTGTATCAGGCTGTCGAGAAGCTCTGGAAAAACCGCCAGCTCGAAATCGAACGAGACCGGCTGGCGGAGCAAAACGAGCGGATGATCGCCCAGCTTCAGCGGTTCAACGTCAAGCTGGAGGACACGGTGCGCCAACGCACCACCGCCCTATCCGAATCCAACAAGCGCCTGACCGGGGCATTGAAGGAGATCGAGGCGAAGAACAACGCGCTGACGATCCTGAACGAGTCGCTCAACGTAATGGCGACGGTCGATTCGCTCACGGGCCTCTTCAACCGGCGGGAGTTCCACCTCCGGCTGACCTCCGAGTGGAACCGCTATCAGCGCTACAACCGTCCGTTCAGCGTCATCATGCTCGATATCGACCTGTTCAAGAAGGTCAACGATACCCATGGGCACGAGTGCGGCGATTCGGTGCTCCATGGCCTGGGGGCGCTGCTCAAGCAGCACAAGCGCCGTCAGGACGTGGTGTGCCGCTACGGCGGGGAGGAATTCGTCATCATCCTGGCGGAGACGCTGCTGGACGCGGCGTTCAAGGCCGCGGAGAAAATCCGCAACCTCGTCGCCACTCATACCTTCCGCTGCAAGAACGTCCGCGTCCCCCTGCGGGTGAGCCTCGGCGTCGCGGGTGCCCGGGAACACCGCCCTGGGGACGGAGCCGAGCTGGTAAAAATCGCGGATCAGGGGCTCTACCGGGCCAAGCAGGAGGGCCGCAACCGCACAGCCGTGGTGGAAGGGGTCGATTCCGAGCGCCTGCTGCTGATCTCGGGGGGATAAACGGGCCGCGGCTCGCGTACCGCCGGGGCGTCCGGGCACGGCCAAGGTCGCGGGTCAGACAGGCAACGGTTTGGGGAGGGGCAGTTGCTCGACGATGGGCGGCAGCACCGTCCCCGCCATCTCCCGCACCACCACTTCCGCCTGCCCGTCGTGGGGGGTCTCCTGCAGGTTGACGATGGCCAGCGGCGTCCCGCGGGACACGGCGAGCATGGGGAGGCCCGCAGCGGGATAGACCACCAGGGAGGAACCCACCACAAGGAACAGGTCGCAGCGCTCCACCTCCTCGGCTGCCCGCTCCAGCACCGGCGGCTCCAGCGCCTGCCCGAAGGAGATGGTAGCGGGCTTGATGAGCCCGCCGCACTTTTCGCAATCGGGGGCGGTGCCATCGGCTTGCACCAAGGGCTGGAAGGCTTCCCGAGGCTGCCGGTCGCCGCAGGAGAGGCAGGCCACGTCCCGGGTGGTGCCGTGCAGCTCGATAACCTTGTCCGGCGAATTGCCGGCCTGCTGATGCAGCCCGTCCACGTTTTGGGTGATCACCGCGCCCAGCCGCCCCGCCTCTTCCAGGAGCGCCACGGCCCGATGGGCGGCGTTGGGCTCCGACTCGATAATTTGCTCGTACATCCCGGTGCTGCGGAGCCAGTACTTTTTGCGGGATTCGGCGCTGGCCATGAAGTTCTGGATCGTGAACTCGCTGGGGTCGAACTTCGTCCAAATTCCGCCGGGCCCGCGAAAATCGGGAATGCCCGATTCGGTGCTGATCCCGGCGCCGGAGAAAATCACGATGCGCCGGGCACTCTGCACCAGTTCGGCAAGCTTCGCCTCGTCTTCGCTCATGTTCCTCCGTTCGCCGATCCCCTTCGGTTCCGCTCACGCGCCAATCCGGCCGCGCGCCCGCCGCTTACCCCTATCCCAAGGCGCATCGGGCAGGCAATCCCCAAGCATTCCCCAACCCATCCCCGAGCCGGCTCTCAACCGCCCGCCCGTGGCCGGGCGCTGCCCGGAGCCGCTCTGACGGCTCCGCCGCGGGAAGCGCGATACGCCACACATTGCCTTTGGGGCGTGTTCGGGCGATAATCGCACACGATTACAACTCGGCGCATCCCCCTCCCCTAAGGCAGGCCGTTATGATTCGATCCCTTCGCTTCCCCTTCTTGATCGTCTTCATGCTGTTGGGTCTCTGGGGGACCAGCCCGCTCGCCGATTCGATTCCGGACCTAACGGGAGACGATGTCTATCAGATCACACGCACCTTCCTCCGGAGCCATTACTCACGTGGCCAATTCGACGACGACCGCTCGCGCCTGATGTTACAAATGGCGCTCAATCAGTACGACCCGAACCACCTCTATTTCCTCCAGAGCGATATCGACGAGTTCAAGGCATACGAAACGCAACTGGACGACCTTATCGAGGACGAGAACATCGAGATCGCCTTCACCATTTTCGACCGGTTTCGTCAGCGGCTGGGCGAGCGCATCGTACAGGTCAACGCCATCTTGGATGGGGATATCGACCTCGATACGCAAGAGCGCTTTAACCGGGAGCGCCAGGACGAGCCCTATGCCGGCGATTCCGCCCATGCCGAGGCCCTCTGGCGCACCAAGCTCAAGTTCGATCTGCTGGAGCAGATGTCCTCCGGCTCCACGATCGACGAGGCCAAGAAGGCCGTGCGCAAACGCTTGCGCAATCTGAATATCCGCATCGAGCAGACGATCCACAACGACATCGTGACGAGCTGGCTGAATGCCTTTACCGCAGCCTTCGATCCGCACTCGGCCTATCTGTCGCCGGACGATCTGGAGAATTTCAACATTTCCCTCAGGCTCTCGTTGGAGGGGATTGGGGCGACCCTGCGCTCCGAAGACGGGTACACCGTCGTGACCTCGATTATCCCCGGCGGGGCCGCCGACAAGGAGGGCAGCCTGAAACCCGAGGACAAGATCGTCGGGGTCGGGCAGGGGGACCTGGACGATCTGACCGACGTGGTCAATCAGCGTCTGGCCGACGTGGTCAAGCTCATCCGCGGACCCCGCGGCACCAAGGTGCGGCTCTCCGTGCTGCGGGACGAGGGGCGGATCGAAACCGAGCAACTGGTGACGATCATCCGCGACAAGATCATTCTCAAGGACGGCGAGGCCCAGGGCCGTGTGATCGAATCGCCTCCCGATGCGTCGGGCCGCAGCTACCGCTTCGGCGTGGTGAAGCTGCCC
>JAPUJL010000041.1 GCA_027296185.1 SAR324 cluster bacterium
GCGCCACGCTTTCCCCCTCCTCCACGGTGAACGACACCCCGTCCACCGCCCGCGCCGGCCCGGCCTCGGTCTGAAAATACGTGTGCAGATTTTCGACTTGCAAAAGCGCCATGACCGGCCTTCAGATTGAACCGCCGAACCGCTTAACCGTCGAATCCCGAATTGCTGAACTGCCGATGTGGGGGATTAGCATTCCCCCGTGCCCCCTGGTACGGGTTTTTCCCACCGATGTGCGGCGCCCCCTGAGGAGCGGATCGCGAACCGCCGCTACCCCTGCACCTGTCTGCCCCTTCATCGGTGCTCAGGGCAGGCCCGCGATGATGCTCTCAAACTCCGCCGGCGGAAACATCCGCGTCGATTGGGTCGTCACGTAGCCGTTCATGGCCGTGCTCAGTACCAGCCTGGCGATCACGTGATCGTCGGGCGCCTCCACGATCGCGACGATATCGTGGGCGCCCATGGCCAGATATACCGCGGTCTCTTCCGCGCCCATGTCCCGGCATTTCTGCTGAAACAGGCCTATCCGCTCGGGCCAAGATTTGATCGCCGCCAGCCCCTTCTCGGTGAATTTCATCTGCAACAGATAGGTCTGCATCGATCTCTCCTCGGTTTCGGATCACGCCCTGGTCTAGATGGCTTCTTCACGGTCACGCGGGTGGCTCGCGAGCCGCCCCTACCCGGACATCGGTCTGCCAACATCGGAGGCGCGGCACTCCCTGCCCAGCCGCGAACACCCCAACCCAGTACGCCAATGGTTCGGTACCCGCCCGACTCCGCTCCGTCATTCCCCCACGTCCCGCCGCCGCGGATCGAAGGCTTTGAGGATGGCCTCGCCGACGAAGTTGATGAGGATCACCATCAGCACCAGGACCAAGAAGGTGGTGAGGGAGATCCACCACGCCTCGACGTTGCCCTTGGCCTGGCGGAGCAGCTCGCCCAGGCTGGGGGTGGGGCTGGGCACGCCCAGGTTGAGGAAGTCGAGGCTGGTGAGGCCCACGATCGCGCCGGACATCTGTACGGGAAACAAGGTGATCACCGGCGTCAGCGTGTTGGGGAGGATGTGCTTGGCGATGATCGCCCAGTTGCGCACCCCCATGGCCCGCGCCGCCCTGACGTAATCGAAGTTCCGCGCCCGCAGGAATTCCGCCCGCACGTAGACGCTCAGCCCCATCCAGCCGAACAGACTCAACAGGACGATCAGAATGGGGATGCTGGGCGTGAGCGCCGCGGAAAGAATGATAAGCAGATACAGCGCTGGCATGGCGCTCCAGATCTCGATGACCCGCTGACCGGAGAGGTCCACCCACCCCCCGAGGAAACCTTGCACCGCGCCGATCACGATCCCAACGACGGTCCCGATCAGTGCGAGCACCAAGCCGAACAGAATGGAGAGGCGGAAGCCGTAGATCAGCCGCGCCAGCACGTCCCGCCCGCGGTCGTCGGTGCCCAGCCAGTTCACGGCGCTGGGCGGACTGGGGTGGGGCCGGTCCACCGCGAAGTTGATCGCCTTGTAATCCCAGACCACCGGGGGAAACAGCACCCAGTTGTCGCCCGCGGTCAGTTGGCCCAGGACGAACGGATCGCGGTAGTCCGCCTCGGTCTCGAAGTCGCCGCCGAAGGCGGTCTCGGGATACTCCCGCAGCAGCGGCAGGTAGAACTCCCCCTCGTAGCGGAGGATCAACGGCGTGCTGTTGGCCAGCACCTCGGCGAACAGGCTCAAACCCACCAGCACCGTGAGCACGATCAGGCTGTAATAGCCGCGCCGGTTGCGGCGGAAGGCGCGCCACTTCTTCCGCGCCTCCTCGCTGAGCCCGAACCGCGGCCAGCCGAGCCGATTGCGCAAGGGCTGCCGCTCCATCGCTACCTCGGCACGCTCTCGAAGCTGATGCGCGGGTCCACCAGCACCAGGGAGAGGTCTGAAAGGAGTTGGGCGATCAACGCCAGCATGGAGAAGAAAAACAGAGTCGACATGACCACGGGGTAGTCGCGGTTGATGACCGACTCGTAGGAGAGCAGACCGATGCCATCCAGCGAAAAAACGGTTTCGATGAGGATGCTGCCCGCGAAGAACATGGCCAGAAAGCCGCCCGGAAACCCCAGAATGATCGGGATCATCGCATTGCGGAAGACGTGCTTGAACAGCACCACGCGCTCGGAGAGCCCCTTGGCCCGGGCCGTCTGGACGTAGGCGTGGTGTACCTCGTTGAGGAACGAGTTCTTGGTAAACATCGTCAGCACATAAAAGCTGCCGATTGCATAGGAGATGAGGGGAAGCACGAGGTGCCACAGATAGTCCATGATCCGCTCGAAGGCGGTGAACTGCTCCCATCCGTCGGAGGTCAGCCCCCGCAACGGAAAGACAGACAAGAACGAGCCGCCGCCCAACAGCACGATGAGGAAGATTCCCAGTACGAATCCCGGGATACTGAACGCGACCATCACGACAATGCTGGACACGTTGTCGAAGGGTGTGCCATCCCGAACGGCTTTCCGGATCCCGAGCGGAACGCAAACGAGATAGACGAGGCAAAAACTCCAGCCGCCCAGGGAAACCGAGACCGGTAGCTTTTCCAGCACAAGATCGAGCACGCGCTTGTGATGATAGAAAGAGTCCCCGAAATCGAAAGTGAACAGCCGCCGCAGCAGCCGAAGAAACTGAACATGGGCCGGCTCGTCGAACCCGTACAGCTTCGTCAGATAGTCGACCTGCTCCTGATCCAGCGACGCCTGGCGCATGCGGCCTGCCCCCACGCCCACCGCCGCGGCGCCCGCCTCGCCCCCCTGCTGATGGGCACGCAATTGGGAAAGCATCCGCTCGACGGGTCCGCCGGGAACGAACTGCAGGACGAGGAAGTTGATGAACACGATCCCGATCAGCGTCGGGACAATCAGCAGCAGACGCTTGGTGATATAAGGCCACATGGCCGCGCGCTCAGCGGACCGCCGCGACCGGACGGCCGTCGCTCATGGCCGCCTCCAGCTCGCCGGCACGCGCCTCGTCGTACCACCACATCATGATGTGGACGAGGGGATTGTAGTAGAGCGGCAGCGTCGCCGGATAGGCGAACTTGTTCCGGTAGGTGACCCGGTGCACCGCGATGTACCAGTGGGGCACCACGTAGTACTCGTGCCACAGCACCCGGTCCAGGGCGTGGGTGGCCGTGAGCAGCTCCGGGCGCGAGGGCGCCTCGACGATCCGTTCCACCAGCGCATCGACGGCGGGGTTGGCGATCCCGATCACGTTGCGGCTGCCCTCGATTGTGGCCGAGGAGGAATGCCAATAATCCCGCTGCTCGTTCCCCGGCGATTGGCTCTGGCCGAAGGTCTGGACGATTACGTCGAAGTCCTGTGTGCGCACGATCCGCTCGTAGATGGAATCGTCCACCACCTTCATATCCGCCCGCACCCCCAGCTTGCGCAGGTTGGCGATGTAGGGCTCGACGATCCGCAGCCACGCCGGGGACACCAGGGTCACCGTGAATTTCATCTGGCGGCCCGTGCCGGATTCGGTCAGCACGCCCCGGTTGACCTCCCACCCCGCCGAGCGTAGGAGACGCGCGGCCTGGCGCAGCCGCTGGCGGATGGGCTGGGGCGCGCCGTCGACCCCCATCTCGGTCGTGAACACCTCGGCGGGCACTCGGTGCCGCAGGGGCTCGAGCAGGGCCAGCTCGGCCGGAGAGGGCAGCCCTTCCGCCGCCAGCTCGGAATTGTCGAAGTAGCTGTCGTTGGCGGTGTACTGCCCGTGGAACAGGGTGCGGTTGCTCCACTCGAAATCGAAGCCCAAGGCCAGCGCCTGCCGCACCCGGCGGTCCTGAAACAGAGCCCGGCGGATGTTGAAGGCGAAGCCCTGTATGCCCGCGGTGTTGTGGTGCTTGAACGTCTCCTTGACCAGGTAGCCGTTGTCCCAAAGCGCTCCGGCCACGTCCGTCGCCCATTGTTTGCTGCTGTTGACGGCGAGGAAGTCGAACTCGCCGGCCTTGAGCCCTTCCAGGCGCACCGTCTCGTCGCGATAATACTTGATCACAATCTCGTCGAAGTTGAACTTGCCCGCGTTGACGTTCAGTTGGCGCCCCCAATATTCGGGGTTGCGCTCAAAGAGCACGAACTTGCCGAACTCGTAGTCCTTCACCACGTACGGGCCCGATCCCAGCAAGGTGGTGTTGAAATCCGCGGCGAAGTCCTTGCCCCCGTAAAAGTGCTTCGGCAGAATCGGCATCTGCCCGGAAATCAGCGCCAGCTCCGGATTTTCCTTGGCGAAGGTGAGCCGCACCGTATGCCGGTCCAGCGCCTCGACGTTGGAGACGTCGTGATAGTAGTAGCGGTAGAAGGGTGAGGCAGCCTCCGAGCGCAACACGCCGAACGAGAACACCACATCCGCCGCGGTCACGGGCTTGCCGTCGGCGAAGCGGGCCTCCGGGTTCAGCCGGTAGATCAGCGATAACTTGTCCGCGGCGAACTCGATGGATTGGGCGAGCAGCCCGTACGCCGCGATGGGCTCGTCCAGCGCGCTCACCGTGAGCGATTCGAAGACCAGTCCCGCCAGCAACAACGGATCGCGGCCCTTCAGGCTGAACGGATTGAGTTTGTCGAAGCTGCCGATGGCGGACAGCACGATGCGTCCGCCCTTGGGCGCGGCCGGATCGGCGTAGTCGAAGTGGGCGAATCCAGGCCCGTATTTCAGCGCCGTGCCGACGGCGATGCCGTGGGTGGCCCCCTGGGCGGGCAAAGGCCGGGGGGCCAGCAACCCCAACGCCAACGCGAAGCCGGCCACTGCCATGCCGGATAGCACCACCACGGGCAGAATCGCCACCAGGAGCGAAGAGCGGGTTCTCGCTCGCCACATCATGCCTCGTACCTCCTGCCGATTTGGAATTGCGGACGCCGGCATCGGCAGCCCGTGCCATGCCGCACACGCCGAACCGTTGCGCGGCCCGGCTGGATCAAGGCTAACCGCCGCCGGGGAGCTTGTCCATGGGAACGGCGAAATAGTGACCCCGGAAGGACTCGCGGCGGGACTCCGCCTGCTCTATTCGGGATCGGACCGATTGACGCGGGAAAATCGCCAAGCAAACTGGCCGCGAAAACTGATTGCCGTACGGGAGCCCACCTGCTAATTGTCAAAAATTGATTTGTGAACCGATCCCGCGCCCGGCGGATCTGGTTAGGCAGAATTGGATCGTCCGAATTTCACGGTACCGTGGTATGCCGTTGGGTGGTACAGACGGTTGTTGGGCAGAGGCGGGTTGTTGCAACGGGCGAGACCAGGAATCTTTCACCGACAAAACTCGCGTGCCGCGGTGGGTGGGTGCCGATCGGACGCCGAAACCTGCCGGGTGAAGCGAACGGGAACGGACGGATCGAAGGTGTGATCCAAGATAGCCTCACACAATCGAGAGGATCGATCATGAAACCGTCAAAATTCATCGGAATTTCAGCGGTCTTGGGAATCGTTGGCCTGCTTGCGTTCGCGCTGGGCGCGTGCACCGAAAAAGCGGGCGGCGGCGCGAAACAGGATGCGGCGGTCAGCGGGCAAGAAAAGGTCATCTGGAAGATGCAGAGCGCGTTCGGCAGCAAACTGCCCCACCTCGGTCCTTCGGCGACCCGGTTTGTCGACGACGTAATGGTGATGTCCGGCGGGACGTTGGAGATCAAGTTCTTCGAGCCGGGGGCACTGGTGCCGGCCCTGGAATGCTTCGATGCGGTATCCAAGGGGTCCATCGAATCGTGCTGGACCACGCCCGGGTACCACGTCGGGAAATATCCGGCCATGTCCTTCTTCACCACGGTGCCCTTCGGACCCAATATCGGCGAGTTCACGGCGTGGTTGTGGTTCCCAAGCGGAGACCAGCAAAAGAGCGGCAACGAGCTCAAGCAGGAAATCTACGCCAAGCACAACCTGTACTCCCTCAACGCATTCGCCATCGGACCCGAGACCTCCGGCTGGTTCAGGGAAGAAATTACCTCGTTGGATCAGTTGAAGGGGATGAAGATGCGCTTCTTCGGCCTCGGAGCCAAGGTGATGCAGAAAGTGGGGATGTCGACGCAGCTGCTGGCGGGGGCCGATATCTATCCCGCGCTGGAGCGGGGCGTGATCGACGCCACCGAGTTCTCCATGCCCACGATCGACATGGCCCTGGGATTCTACCAGATCGCCAAATACAATTACTTTCCGGGCTGGCACCAGCAGTCCTCCATCAGCGAGTTATTGATGAACAAGGACGCCTGGGATGCGCTGTCCGTGCAACACCAGCGGATTGTCCGAGTCGCCCTGGGGCACCAGGTGATGTACACCTACGCCGAAAGCGAGGCCATGAACTTCGGTGCCATGAAGGAAATGTCGGAAAAGTTCGGCGTCAAGCGCAGGCGCTGGCCGGATTCGACTCTTAAAATCTTCGAGGAAGCCTGGATGGAGGTGGTTGAGGAGGAGTCGGCCGCGGATCCCCTGTTCAAGAAGGTGGCCGACCATTACTTCGACTTCCGCAAGAATTATAAAGTTTGGAAGGACGCTCAGGAAATGAAAACAACGTATTTGGCAAATTAGCCTGAGCGGGCAGGCGTTCCGCCATCGGATTTAGAGGCGGACCGGGGTGCGGCGCGCCGGGCCCCGGGAGACGTAGCGGTTTCACGAGATTGGGTTTCGGGATGAAGAGTGTGAACGATACGATCGGGCTCAGGCTGAACGGCAGACTTTGGGTTTGGGTGACTTTCCCCTTGATTCTGGTGGCGCTCTCGGTTTTCGCGCTCACCATGTTGGATTTGAGCGTGTTGCTGGAGCGCATCACCGAATACCTGCCCCTCCTGATGTTCGTGACGCTGGCCGTGCTCCTCTTCTCGGGCTATCCGGTGGCGTTCGTTCTGGGCGGCGTGGCCATGCTGTACGGCGTCATCGGAATTGTGCTGGGCGTCTTCTCGCCGATCGGATTCTTCAATTTCGTGCCCCGCATCTGGGGCCAGGCGGCGGAAAACCTCGTGCTCGTGGCCGTGCCGACGTTCGTCTACATGGGCGTCATGATGGAGCGCAGCGGCATCGCGAATGACCTGCTGTACGCGGTGCAGGTGCTCCTGAAGCGGGTGTCCGGCTCCCTGGCCCTGGCCGTGACGGTGATGGGCACCATTCTGGCCGCCATGACCGGCATCATCGGGGCCTCGGTGACCATGATGACGGCGCTGGCCCTGCCCACCATGCTCCGCCAAGGCTACAGCCATGCGCTGGCCACCGGCTGTATCGCTGCATCGGGGACGCTCGGCATCCTGATACCGCCCAGCATCATGCTGATCATCATGGCGGATCTGCTGTCGATTCCGGTGGGCAGCCTGTTCATGGCCGCGCTCGGACCGGGCTTGCTCCTGGCCGCCATGTATTTGACCTACATCGCCACCGCCTCGGCAATCAAACCCGAGATTGCGCCGCCCCTGCCTCCCGATATGCTGAACGTTCCGATGCGGGAGATGCCGGTTTTGGTGTTTAAAAGCTTCCTGCCCCCCGCGTTGCTGCTCGCCTTAGTCAAGTGCTCGATCCTTTTCGGCTGGGCGACACCCAGCGAGGCGGGGGCCGTGGGGGCTTTCGGCGCCGCGTCCCTCGCCTTGATCTACGGCCGCCTGAGTTGGAAGACGCTGAGGGGGGTCAATTACACGGCCGCACACACGATCGGGATGATCTTTTTCATCGTGATGGCCGCCACCTGTTTCGCCTATGTATTCCGTGCGTTGGGCGGCGACGACGTGGTCTCGGGGCTGATCACCGCCGCCGGCTTCGATTCCTGGGGATTGCTGATCCTGATCCTGGCGATTGTGTTCGTCTTGGGCTTCTTTCTCGACTGGATCGAAATCACGCTGATCATCCTGCCGATCTTTGCGCCGCTGATCGCGGGATTCGATTTTGGCGATCACGTGCCGATGGTCGGGCTTCAAGGTAACGAGGTGACGTTCTGGTTCACCGTGTTGATCGCGGTGAATCTGCAGACGTCGTTCCTCACTCCGCCGTTCGGATTCGCGCTGTTTTACATGAAAGGGGTTGCGCCACCGGAGGTCAACATCACCAGCATCTATCGAGGGATCATCCCCTTCGTCCTGCTGCAACTCGTGGCCCTCGCGGCGGTGGTGATGTTTCCGGAAATCGCCCTGTGGCTGCCCGGTGCCGTCTATGGTGGCTGACCGTCGGCGGCGCTGCCGCCGGCACGTGTTAATTCTGTCCCACCGCGTTGCAGATTGACGTCCCCGCACTCAATGTAACGTGACGAGCGTTCCGTCGATCGCCGGATCGGCGAAGCCTCGGAGACCGATGGTATTCGGGCCGGAGACCGCCCGTGCGAATCTCCGTGGTCCAGTTTTAACGGCGCCCGGTGCCGCCCGATTCAAGCGTAGGAGAAATCGATGCCTGTCCGTTCGATGATCAGGCTCAGCCTTGCGCTGAGAAACTTCAACGAGCTCGTCGGCAGGTGGGGTTCGTGGTTCATCATGCCCTTGGTGGGCGTGACGATTTGGGACGTGGCGGTGCGGAAGCTGGGCGGGATTCAGTATTGGCTGATCCAGACCCTCGGGTCGGCCTTCGAGTCCACGATCATCCAGGAGTTGGAGTGGCATTTCCACACGGCCCTGTTCGCCTTGGTGTTGGGATACGGGTACGTGAACAACAAGCACGTCCGGGTCGATTTGGTGCGCGAGAAACTTTCGTTCCGCAAACAGGTGTGGATCGAATTCCTCGGCTGCACCTTCTTCCTGATTCCTTACTGCATGCTCGTCGGATACTTCGCCTTCGAATACGCCTACGATTCGTTCATGGTCGGAGAGATTTCCGCATCGACGGTCGGGCTGCCTTCCCGCTGGATCATCAAATCCGTATTGGTGCTTGGACTGATCGTCGCGGGGCTTGCCGGCGTGTCCGTCTGGCTGCAGACGGTGCTGGTGCTGTTCGGACCGGATGTCCCCCTCATCCAGCAATCCACCGAGCGGTTCGCCGAGAAGGATTTGCTCACCGACGCGGACGGTGCCAACACCGGAACCGCCGGCGCCACCTACGTGAAGTTGGCCGTCGCCCCGACCGCCCTCGACAAGATCGCGGTGAGCGATGCCAGGGGAGCCATGAACTTCCGGTGGGTCGAGAACAGCCCGATCGTTCATTTTCCCGCCCTGCCGCCGTCCACGCGGCCGGAAGGACCGGGCGATTCCACCCCAGCGGACGCGGCGGCGAATGCGATCACCGTCTCCTACGAGCACAAGATCCGGTTGATGACGTTGCAATGGCCGGAGGACCAAGCCGCGAAAAAGCGATTGCGTGACGCGGCACAAGCCTCGTAGCCGCACCGACGATGACCGGCGGTACGATCCGGCGCGCCGATCGGCGGATGCGATTCAAGGAGCGGCCCGCGAGCTTCCCAAATGCTGCGGGGCGGGCGAAACGGCGCGGAGATGGACTGGAATAGCATTGTCAAAAAGCTCGTTTGGGACCAGAGCAAGACGCCTTACTTTGTCAAGGCCGACAAGTTAACCCAATCCCAAGCCCGAAACGAACTCTTCGTTTATTCCCTTTTCTTGGCGTTGATGTTCGGATTCGTTTCGATCTATGCCCTCGCGGACGACCGGTCGCGAGAAGTCACCATTCCGCTCGGCGGCACACTCTACGCGTTCTCCATATTTTGCAGCGCCATTGTGCTTGGGGTTGCAAAGAATGTGACGGCGGCTCGCTATTGCATCACCGCGCCGGTCGCCGTATTCGTGTTCACGCTCGGCAATCTCGGCGGCCGTTCCGATCCGGAACAGACGAACTGGTACATTTATATGGCACTGACGGCGGTCTGGCTGCTCTATTCCTTGAGGGCGGTGGCGGTTGCCAAGGCCTTTCACCGCGGGCCCCGCGAAGCCGATTGAATCGCCCTTGGGCCTAGCACACGAAGGATGGGCGCGGAGGATGCGCACGGCAATACGACCCCACCCCGCAGGGCCGCGGGAAGTGGCGGTGGTGGGCCGGGGCCGCCGGCCCGAGGTACTCCATGCCGCGCTACAAGGTGAGTTTTTCCCGGCGCTGGATCACCGGGCGCTGGAGATTCACCGACCGGGTGATCCACGGGATCGGGGGTCAGCCCTCCGAGCGGTCGGGCCTGCAAAACGCGTGGCTGGTCGAGTATGGGGGCAGCTCGGCGGAACTGGGCGGCTATCTCACCGAGGAGCTCAAGCTGGAGCGTTCGATAGATGCCCGGCCGGGCGCCGTGTTTGAAATCGAGGAACTGGAGCCGCGGCCTCCGCGGCCGCGCTCCCGGGGCGCCCCCCGCCCCCGCCTGGCGCCGTCGCCCCCGTGGCGGGCCGGCGGTTGACCAGCGGCATTCCCTACAACCCCACTTACTGATGAAAACGACGATGATCCGCAACGCTCGCATGGTTTCACTTTCTCGCGCCGCGGCCCGGCTGGCCGCACTTCTCTTGGCGGTGCCGATCCTCTCGCTCGCCGCGCCCACCGCTGCCGCCGCGGAAGAGG
>JAPUJL010000410.1 GCA_027296185.1 SAR324 cluster bacterium
AGCACCTCGTCCCCCACAAACTGGGAGACGATGCCCCCGTGGGCCTCGACGATTTCTACCGCCCGATCCTTCAAGCGGCGCATCAACCCCTGCACCTCTTCCGGGTCCAGCTTCTCCGTCATGGCCGTGAAGCCGGAGAGATCGGAGAACAGGACGGTCGCCTGGCGGCGCTCGCCTTGGATGGCGCTTGGCGCCGGACCGGCCGCCTCGTCGCTGGCCGCCTTGCCGCCGGCCACGGGCGCTCCGCAGCTGTCGCAGAAGACCGCGCCGGGTGGCAACGGCCGCCCACATTGACCGCAGGCCCGCTCCAGCTTCTCTCCGCACTTGAGGCAAAAGCTGGCATCCGCCGCGTTATCCGCACCGCATTTCGAGCAATTCATTCGGTCCCCCGCGACCGGGTCCTGGCTGTTTGGGGCAACTCCCGAGAGGCCCGAAATATATTCACATACGGACCAAACGGTCAATACGGCGAGGCGCGTGACGCTGACACGAGTCGCTGACGCTTGGCGTGTTCCGGACGGACCTCCCCTGTCCGGCGGAGGTACGCCGGCCGCTCGGAGAGCCGCCCCGGAAGGCCATCTCCGGGGGATGGGCCGACGCCCGTCAACCGCCGCGCTTGCCGCCACCCCGGCTTCGTCGATCGCGTACGGGCCGAGCCGGGGCCATTTCATTGGACGCATCGGAGTCATTGGGCTAAATTCGGGAGGTTGGCAATGTGCAGTCCCCTCAAGAGATCGGCTCCGGCGAAAGGACGCGGGCATGGGGCTCTCGCTCGATCACTTCACCCATAAGGCCCAGGACGCCATCCTGGAGGCGCAGCGCTTCGCCGGGAGCAAGCGCCACGCCAAGATCGACCCGGAGCACCTGCTGCTCACCCTGCTGGAGCAGGAGGGGGGCATCGTCCGCTCCATCCTGGACAAGGCCGGCACCGACCTGGCGAATTTGGCCCAGCAACTGGGCAATTACCTGGAGCGGCTGCCGCGTAACGGCTCCACCGGCCAAACCCCCTACGTTTCCAAGAAGCTGCAGTCGGTCTTCCAGCGCGCCGAGCGGGAGGCAGCGTCCTTGCGCGACGAGTTCACCGGCTCGGAGCACCTGCTGATCGGCTTGGCCCTGGAGCGGGGCGGCGAGGCCTACGAGCAGTTGCAGTCCCGCGGGGTCAACCGGCAGGTGACGCTGGAACTGATCCGCGCCGTGCGGGGCAACCGGCGGGTGGTGGAGCAGACCGACGAGGATCGGTTCGGCGCCCTGGATAAGTACTGCCTGGACCTGGTGGTGCTAGCCCGCGAAGGCAAGCTGGACCCGGTGATCGGCCGCGACGAGGAGGTGCGGCGGGTGATCCAGGTGCTCAGCCGCCGGCGCAAGAACAATCCCGTGCTGATCGGCGAGCCGGGGGTGGGCAAGACGGCGATCATCGAGGGGCTGGCCCAGCGCATCGTCTCGGGGGACGTGCCGGATACCCTGCGCAACAAGCGGGTATTGGCGCTGGATCTGGGGGCGCTCATCGCGGGCACCAAGTTCCGCGGGGACTTCGAGGACCGGCTGAAGGGGATCATCAATTCCATCGAGGATTCCGCGGGATCGGTCATCCTGTTCATCGACGAGCTGCACTCCCTGGTCGGCGCCGGTTCCTCCGAGGGCGCCATCGATGCCTCGAACATGCTTAAGCCGGCCCTGGCGCGGGGCACCCTGCGCTGCGTGGGGGCCACGACCATCACCGAATACAAGAAGTACATCGAGAAGGACGCCGCGCTGGAGCGGCGCTTCCAGCAGGTGATGATCCGCCAGCCCGACGTGCCGCTGACCATCGCAATCCTGCGCGGGCTGAAGGAGAAGTACGAGGTGCACCACGGCATCCGCATCAAGGACACGGCCATCGTCGCCGCGGCCAACCTCTCCGACCGCTACATCACCGACCGCTTCCTGCCGGACAAGGCCATCGACCTGATCGACGAGGCGTGCGCCAAGCTGTGCATCGAGATCGATTCCATGCCCACCGAGATCGACCAGATCGACCGCACGATCATGCAGATGGAGATCGAGTGCGCCGCCCTGCGGCGGGAGGAGGATTCCGTCAGCCGCGAGCGGCTGCAGGGGCTGGAGCGGGAGCTGGCCGGTCTGCGGGAGAACAGCGATACCCTCAAGCTCGGCTGGCACAAGGAGCGGGAGCTGATCCAGCGCTTCAGCCAACTGAAGGAGGAGATCGAGCGCACCCGGCGGCAGGAGGAGGAGGCCCAGCGCCAGGGCAACCTGGAGCTGGCCGCGCGGCTGAAGTACGGCGTCCTGGACGAGCTCAACCGCGACCTGGGCCGGGCCAACGAGGCCCTGGAGGAGCTGGGCGGGCGGCGCATCCTCCGCGAGGCCGTGGAGGAGGAGGACATCGCCGCGGTGATCTCCCGCTGGACCGGCATCCCCGTCACTCGCATGCTCGAAGGCGAGCGGCAAAAGCTGGTGCGCATGGAAAAAAGCCTGGCCCAGCGGGTGGTGGGGCAGGACGAGGCGCTGTTCTCCGTGGCCAGCGCCATCCGCCGCTCCCGGGCGGGCATCCAGGATCCGGATCGCCCGATCGGCTCCTTCATCTTCGCCGGTACCACCGGCGTGGGAAAGACCGAACTGGCGCGGGCACTGGCGGAGTTCCTGTTCGACGAGGAGCGGGCCATCCTCCGCTTCGACATGTCCGAGTACATGGAGCGGCACTCGGTGGCGCGGCTCATCGGCGCCCCGCCGGGCTACGTGGGCTTCGAGGAGGGCGGACTGCTCACCGAGGCGGTGCGGCGCCGGCCCTACGCCGTGCTGCTGTTCGACGAGGTCGAGAAGGCGCACCCGGACATCTTCAACCTATTCCTGCAAATCCTCGACAACGGCCGGCTGACCGATTCCCAGGGGCGCACGGTGGACTTCAAGAACACCGTGATCATCATGACCACCAACCTGGGCCAGGACTTCTCCGGCAACGGCAAGCCCATCACCCACGAGATGCTCGAGCAGGAGACCAAGCGCAAGCTGAAGGAGCACTTCCGCCCCGAGTTCCTGAACCGCCTGGACGAGGTGGTCGTGTTCAATATCCTCGCCAAGGAGGCGGTGGCCAAGATCATCCGCATCCAGATCGACGCGCTGCGCAAGCGGTTGGAGGCCCACAAGATCGACCTCCAGCTGCACAAGTCCGCCGAGGCCTACCTCTGCGACGTGGGCTACGACCCCGCCTTCGGCGCCCGCCCCATCAAGCGGCTCATCCAGCACGAAATCCAGGACCTGCTCGCCTACAAGCTGCTCGACGAGACCCTCCAGGAAGGCGACAAGGTCGAGGTGCGCCGCGGCAAGGACCGCCTCACCTTCCATCGGGTGTAGCACCCCCTCAGCCCCTCTCCCACGGACCTCACCCCAGGGCGCCGGTAGGCCGATTGGGCGTAAGCAGTTCTCCCCTCTCCCGAGTGAGAGGGGCAGGGGGTGAGGTCAACCCGCCGAGAGTGAGGGCAGGCCGGGGTAAGGCCAACTCGGTCGCCCCAAACGCAATTTACCGTTTTATTCTTGGTATTAACAGCCTAAGGATG
Organism: SAR324 cluster bacterium; assembly: GCA_027296185.1. Lineage (GTDB taxonomy): Bacteria > SAR324 > SAR324 > SAR324 > JACQKK01 > JAPUJL01. Next base: position 3,552 of record JAPUJL010000410.1, read on the forward strand.
GTGTATTCTCCTTAAATTACAAATCAAGGAGAACACCATGCCCAGGGCGCTTGTCCTGATGGGAACGATCCTCTTGGCCGTAGCGGCGGTGGCGTCCGCCCAGGCCCAGAGCTATCTGTTCACCGGCGTTCGGGCGCTGGATTGCTACGATGGCGACACCTGCACCTTCGATATCCTCGAGGATCATCCCATTTTGGGCAGGCTCACCTTCCGCGCCGTTAGCGTCCGCATCCAGGGGCTCGACGCTCCGGAACGGCGGGGGCGCTGCGACGCCGAAAAGCGCTTGGCCGCGGAGGCCCGGCGCTTTCTGCTCGATCTGATCGCCAAGGCGGGCCGCGTGGACCTGCGGGTCGCCGGGCGGGACAAGTACGGCCGCCTGCTCGCCACCGTGATCGTCGACGGGGCCGATGCCGCTCCGCGGCTCATCGATGCCGGGCTCGCCCGAGCCTATACGGGGCGAGGACCGCGCGGCTCCTGGTGCGAAGCTGATGCCGCCGCGCAGGTGACCGAGCCCTCTTCCTGACACCCTTCAAACCCGTTGCACACTCCGCCCGGCGTAGCCGGCCGTTGATTTTCACCTCCGAGTTGATAGGCGGCGCTCCCTTGATGCCGCGAATGGCGCCGGGGCGGATGGCCCCCTGGCTTCGCCCGGCCACGGCGGCCGGCGCGGCTGCTACGGTCGCCGCGGCTATTGCTTCTGCCGCGGGCGATCGGTCCGCTCGAAATTGGGGAGAAAGCTCAT
>JAPUJL010000411.1 GCA_027296185.1 SAR324 cluster bacterium
GGGCGCCGGGCAGACCCGCCCCGTGACGACGGGGAAGTTGTTGGTGCGGTGCAGTACCTGCATTGCCGTGCGCCAATCGCCCCGGTAAACCAGGACGATCCAGTCGGGGATCAGGTTGCCCAGGGGGCAGCCCTGCTGACAGGTGGGCACCCCGCAATCCATGCAGCGCGCGCCCTGCTCCTGCAGGCGAATGTCTTCCCAGGGGAGCTCGAGTTCCCGGTAGTCCTTGATCCGCTCGGCGACCGGACGCTTGGGGGGCAGCGCCCGCTCGTACTCGAGAAAGCCGGTGATCTTGCCCATCAGGCACTCGCCTTCTGATCGAGCTGCTTGGCTGCCATTAGCACCCGCTTGTAGTCGCGCGGCATCACTTTGACGAATTGCTTGACGGCATGCCCCCAGGCGTCCAGCACCCGTTGCCCCTTGGGGCTCCCGGTGTGGTGCACGTGCTTGGCGATAAGCTCGCGCACCCGCTCGATGTCCTCGCGATCCATGGTTTCCAGATCGACCATGTTGTGGTTACAGCGGCCGGGGAACCGGCCCGACTCGTCCAATACGTAGGCGATGCCCCCGGACATGCCCGCCGCGAAGTTTGGACCGGTATCGCCCAGAACCACCACGTAGCCGCCGGTCATGTACTCGCAGCCATGGTCGCCCACGCCTTCCACCACCGCATGGGCGCCGCTGTTGCGGATAGCGAAGCGCTCCCCGGCCATGCCGTTGAAGAAGGCCTCGCCGGCCGTGGCCCCGTAGAGCACCACGTTGCCGATGACGATGTTCTCCTCCGGCGTGAAGGTCGATCCGGGCGGGGGCCGCACGATCATCCGGCCACCGGAGAGCCCCTTGGCGGTGTAATCGTTGGCGTCGCCCTCAAGTTCCAGGGTGATGCCCTTGGGCACGAATGCGCCAAAGCTCTGCCCCGCCGAGCCCTGGAATTTGAGCCAGATGGTGTCCTGGGGCAGCCCCTCGGCGCCGTGCAGCTTGGTGAGCCGCGCCCCGAGCATGGTGCCCGTCGTGCGGTTGGAGTTGCGGATGGGCAGTTCCAGCCGCACGGGCCGCTTGTCCTCCAGTGCGGGGCGGCAGCGCTCGATCAACTCGTGATCGAGCACCCCGGCGATCTCGTGGTCCTGTTCCTCGACGTGGTGGGTGGCGACCTCGGGTCCGACCTCCGGCCGGTGCAGAATCTCCGAGAAGTCCAGGCCCCGCGCCTTCCAGTGGTCGATGGCCTTGCGCGCCTCCAGGCGGTCGCAGCGGCCCACCATTTCCGGGATGGTGCGGAAGCCGAGCTCGGCCATGTGGCGCCGGGCCTCCTCGGCCACGAAAAAGAAGAAGTTGATCACCTGCTCCGGGGTGCCGTCGAACTTCTTCCGCAGCCGCTCGTCCTGGGTGGCGATGCCCACGGGGCAAGTGTTGAGGTGGCACACGCGCATCATGATGCAGCCCATCGCCACCAGCGGGACGGTGGAGAAGCCGAACTCCTCCGCGCCGAGCAGGGTGGCGATGACCACGTCCCGTCCGGTCTTCAACTGTCCGTCGGTCTGGACGCGGATGCGGCCCCGCAGATCGTTGAGCACCAGGGTTTGCTGGGTTTCCGAAAGCCCCACCTCCCACGGCATCCCGGCGTGCTGGATCGAGGTGAGGGCCGAGGCCCCCGTGCCGCCATCGTAGCCGCTGATGAGCACCATGTCCGACTTGGCCTTGGAGACCCCCGCGGCCACCGTGCCGACCCCGCTCTCGGAGACCAGCTTTACGGAAACCTGGGCGTCCGGGTTGGAGTTCTTCAGGTCGAAGATGAGCTGCTTCAGGTCCTCGATCGAGTAAATGTCGTGGTGGGGCGGCGGCGAGATCAGCGCGACCCCGGGCGTGGTGAAGCGAATGCTGCCGATGTATTCGTCCACCTTGAACCCGGGAAGCTGCCCGCCCTCGCCCGGCTTGGCGCCCTGGGCGATCTTGATCTGCAGCTCCTCGGAGTTGACCAAGTAAAAGCTGTTGACCCCGAAGCGGCCCGAGGCGACCTGCTTGATCGCGCTCTTTCGCGAATCGCCATTGGGGTCCGGCGTATACCGCACCGGATCCTCGCCGCCCTCTCCCGTGTTGCTCTTGCCGCCGATGCGGTTCATGGCGATGGCCAGGGTCTCGTGGGCTTCGCGGCTGATCGAGCCCAGGGACATGGCCCCCGTGGCGAAGCGCTTGACGATCTCCTTGGCCGGTTCCACCTCCTCCAGCGGGATCGGGTTCTTCTTGAACTCGAACAGCCCCCGCAGGGTGCCCATGGTTCGGCTCTGCTCGTTGATGCGCTGGGCGTAGCGGTCGTAATCCTCCTGGCTGTTCAGCCGCACGGCGCTCTGCAGGTCCCAGATCGACTCGGGGTTGAGCAGGTGGTGCTCGCCTTCCCGGCGCCACTGGTACACGCCGCCCACGTCCAGATAGGGACTCTGCCGCTCTCCGGCGGGATACGCCGCCGCGTGGCGCCGCGCGGCGTCCACGGCGATCTCGTGAACTCCGATCCCGGCGATCCGGGAGACGGTCCCGGTCAGGTATTTCTCCACGAACTCCCGGTTGAGCCCGATCGCCTCGAATATCTGCGCCCCGTGGTAGCTCTGCAGGGTGGAGATGCCCAACTTGGCGAACACCTTGAGCATCCCCTTCTTCAGGCCCTTGATATAGTTCTGGATCGGCTTGGGGACTTCCGCCTGGTGCTGATGGCGAAAGAGCGTGGTCTCGTCCACCAGGGTTTCGAAGGCCAGGTAGGGATTGACCGCGGAGGCGCCGTAGCCCACCAGCAGGCAGAAATGGTGAACCTCCCGCGCCTCGCCCGTCTCGACGATGAGCCCCACGTTGGTGCGGTTGCCGTTGCGGATCAGATGGTGGTGAACCGACGAGGTGGCCAACAGGCTGGGGATCGGCGCGTGGTCGTGGTCGGCGCCCCGGTCGGTGAGGATAATCAGGCTGTACCCCTCGCACACGGCGGCGTCCGCCTCGCGGTTGAGGGTGTCCAGCGCCTGCTCCAGGGCCTCGGGCCCCCGGTTTACGTTGAACAGGATGGGCAGCGTCTTGGCCTGGAAATCGCCCACGGTCACGTGACGCAGCCGTTCCAGGTCGTAATTGGTGAGGATCGGGTTGTCGAGCAGGTTGCCTTCTTTCCCCAGGAAGGTCACCAGCGACATCACGGCGTATTCCCGGGTCGAATCGATGGCCGGGTTGGTCACCTGGGCGAAGTTCTGCTTGAAGTAATTGAACAACAGCACCGGACGCTCCGAGAGCGGCGCCACCGGCACGTCCGAGCCCATGGAGCCCACCGCTTCCTCGCCGTCTTTCGAGAGCGGCGGCAGGAGCAGCTTCAGGTCTTCCTTGGTGTACCCGAACAGTTGCTGGCGCTGGAGCACCGTGGCGTGGTCGGGCTGATGCACGTGGGGTGGCGGGGGCAGGTTCTCCATGGCGATCATGTTCTGCCCGATCCACTCGCGATAGGGGTGCATCGCGATGGCATCCGCCTTCAGCTCCTCATCCTCGATGATGCGCCCCTGCTCCGTGTCCACGACGAAGATTCGCCCCGGCTGCAGCCGCGTCTTGCGCAGCACGTTCTCCGGATCCACGTCGAGCACGCCCACCTCGGACGCCATGATCGCCCGCCCGTCCTTCGTGATCACGATGCGCGCCGGCCGCAGCCCGTTGCGGTCCAGGTTCGCCCCGACGATGACGCCGTCGGTGTAGGCGATGGCCGCGGGGCCGTCCCATGGCTCGATCAGCGTGGCGTGATACTGGTAGAAGGCCCGCCGGTCCTCGTCCATGTGCGGATTGCCGTCCCACGCCTCGGGGATCATCATCATCATGGCGTGGGGCAGGGAGCGGCCCGTTTGCACCAGGAATTCGAGCATGTTGTCGAAGATGGCCGAATCGCTGCCCATGGGATTCAGCGCCGGAAGCACCTTTTGCAGGTCGCCGTCGAACAGGGGCGAGTTCAGGTTCTGTTCCCTC
>JAPUJL010000412.1 GCA_027296185.1 SAR324 cluster bacterium
ACCGAACGAATCATGCAGTCGCTTCAGGTCAACCTTCCCGGCACCGGGTATCCGATCCGTATCGGCGCGGGTATCCTGGCCGAGCAGTTGCGCGCCATGGTGGGCAACCTGGCCCGGGAGCTGGTCGTGGTAGTCACCAACCCGACCGTCGACCGGCTGTATCCCGCTGTGATCCCCCAGGCGCTGAGCGGACTGCCGGTGCGGGTGGAAACCTGCCTCATTCCCGACGGGGAGCGGTTCAAGACCCTCGAAACCCTGAGCGGCATCTACGACCGGCTGATGGAACTGGGCGCCAATCGCCAGACGGTGCTGATCGCCTTCGGCGGGGGCGTGGTGGGCGACGTGGCCGGGTTCGCGGCGGGCACGTTCATGCGGGGCATCCCGCTGATCCAGGTGCCGACCACCCTGCTGGCCCAGGTGGACAGCAGCGTCGGCGGCAAAACGGCGGTGAACCACCCCCAGGGCAAGAACGCCATCGGCGTCTTCCAACAGCCCAAGGGGGTGGTGATCGAACTGACCTGCCTCGCCACCCTGCCCGAACGGGAGTTGCACGCCGGGCTGTTCGAGTTGATCAAGCACGGCATCATCGCCGACCGGGAGCTGTTCGGGTTTCTCGAGACCAACACCGGGCGCTTCGCCGGCCAGGACTGGGACTTCTGGGAGGAAGCGGTGCTGCGCTCCTGCCGCGTGAAGGCGCGGGTGGTCGAGGCGGACGAGAAGGAGAGCGGGCTCCGCGCCACGCTGAACTTCGGCCACACCCTGGGTCACCTCATCGAAACCCATACCGGTTACGAGGCCGTCCTGCACGGCGAAGCGGTGGGCGTGGGGATGCTCTTCGCCGCATTCGCCTCGAAGGTGTGGGAGCGCCTGCCCGCCGGGGACTTCGCCCGGGTGAATGGATTGCTCGGGCCGTTGATGATGCCGGCGGAACTGCCCCCGCTGGACGAGCGGGCCTTCACCGAGCTGATCCTCCACGACAAGAAGGCGGCCCAGCAGACCGTCCGCTTCGTCGTGCTCGACGGCCTGGGCGAGGTGGCCATCCGCGAAAAGACCACGCCGGCGGAGCTGTGGTCCCTGTTCCGGCGATTCCTCGACGAGCACCCCGAGGCGTGCCGGGTGCGCTCCGCCTGATCTCATGGCTAAGCCGGAAACCGCGGGGGGCGCGCCCTTTCTGGAGCGCGTGGCGGCGCTGCCATCCAGCGAGGCGGCGCGCCAGGCGTTCACCCGGTACGTGCAACCCTCGTCGCTCCCCCGCGAGGTGCCGCTCCAGGGCGCGCTCTACCGGGCGCTGGCCGATCACTTGCTCCGTTGGTATGGGTTGCCCGCCACCCCCGCCGCGGCGGCTTGGGAATGGGCGCCGCTGTACCGCCTGGAGCGGGAAATCGACCCCCACTACTTCGGTCCCCGGGAGATCGCCGAGCGGCTGGGCCAATGCCCGCCCCTGCCGCCAGATACGCGAGCCGAACTGGCCGATATCCTCACCCGCTACTTCCAGTGGCGGCAGGGAGGACTCGAGCAGTTGGGCGCGCAACCCCTCGTCAACCACGACGCTGCGGAGCGGTGGCAACGCCTCTTTCCGCCGCGGTTCGCTTGGCGCTGCCTGGACGTGCTCAAGGCGGTGGGGTTCTATCCCGCCGGCAGCGCGGGCGGCTACCGGGCGCAGCAGCGCTTCGAGCGCGGCGTCTTCGAGCCCGCCTGGAGCGCCACGGGGTGGCGGGAGTGGATCGAGCTTTGCGAGGCACCCTCCGGCGCCGCGGGGGGAGGGGCTCACGGCTGGGATTTTGTCGCCGGGGCATTTGCCGGCGAATGGACGGCCCTCGGCGTCGAGGGACCGTGCGGGCCGGAGCCCCTGTGCGACCGCTGCCCCCTGGCCGCCGATTGCGCCTGGGCCCGGGGGAAGGAGCGGCCCGTCCGCTCGGTCGCGGAGGCGGCGGCCCGGCTGCGCATGAGCGGTCCCGGCGGGCTGGACGAAGGGACGCTGCTGCATGCCCTCTTCGGCCTCGATCCCGCTCAGGCGGCGGCGTGGCGGGAGCGGCTGGAGCGCACTGGCCTGCGCGCCCTGGCGGGCCGCTCCCTGCCGGAACTGGAGGCCTGGCTGAAGGGCGGCGATCCGGGCGCCGAGCGGCTGAGCGCGCTGCTCGAGCTGGCCAAGCGCCTGGCCGACGAGCGCATGCTGCCGGGGGAAACCTTCCGCGGCGCCCGCGACGTGTTCAACCACTTCCGCATGCGGCTGCGCGATTCCAAGCAGGAGCAGTTCCTGCTGATCATGCTCGATTCCCGCCGCCGCTTTCAGGGGGAGGTGGAAGTCAGCAAGGGCACCATGGAGCGGGCCCTGGTGCACCCGCGCGACGTGTTCACCGTTCCCATCCGGGAGCAGGCCTCGGCGGTGGTGGTGGTGCACAATCATCCCTCCGGCGATCCCAGCCCCTCCCCGGAAGACATCAACCTCACCCAGCAGCTCGTGAAGATCGGCGAGCTGGTCGGCATCCCCGTGATCGACCACGTGGTGATCGGCGACGAGCGCTTCGTCAGCATGGCCGAGCGCGGCCTGCTCAACTTCCCGTGAGGGGGAGCGGGGCGGGGGAGCCCGCGCCCATCGGAATCGACGCGCGGAAGCTCGGCGATTTCGGGATCGGCGAGTATCTGCGGCACCTGATCGGCCACCTGCCCGCCGCCGGCCCGGAGCGGGAGTACGTACTGTTCCACCGGGGTGTGGCGCCCGCGGAATGGCGAGGCGTGGCGAATCTCCGGCCCGTGCGGGACGATGCGCCGCCCTATTCGCTGCGGGAGCAATGGTCCCTGTCCCGGAACCCCCGGCGCCACGGCCTGGGGCTGCTGCACCTGCCCCATTACGTGGTGCCGGTGCTGCCGTCCGGTCCCCACGTGGTGACCGTACACGACACGATCCATCTGGCGTTTCCGGAAAATCTGCCCGGCCCGGCGGCCCGGTGGTACGCGCGGTTCATGCTGGGCCGCGCCGTGCGGACTTCCCGGCGTATCCTGACGGTTTCCGAGTACAGCAAGGGGCAACTGATGGCGCGGCTGGGCGTGCCTGAGGAAAAGATCGCCGTGATTCCGTTGGGGCGGCCGACCGACGCCCGGCCCGATTGCGAAAATGCGGGGGAGGGCGGGGTGTCCGGCCAGTACGGGCTCGCGCGGCCGTTCCTGCTGCACGTGGGCAATCTGCGCATGCGCCACAAGAACCTGCCCACCCTGCTGGCGGCCTACACCCTTCTGCGGCAGCGCCACGGGCTCGATCCACTGTTGGCGCTCTGCGGAGGCGGCGGGGCCGAATCGGTTTGGGCCGGGATCGAACGCTTGCCGGGCGAGCTGCGGCGGGACGTGCGGGTGCTGGGGTTCGTGCCCCGGGCGCACCTGATGGCCCTGTACCGCGCCGCGGCGGTGGTCGTGTGCCCGTCCCTGGACGAGGGGTTCGGCCTTCCGGCTCTCGAGGCCATGGGCTGCGGCACGCCCGTCGTCGCCGCGGAGGCCGGCGCGCTCCCGGAGGTGTTGGGCGGCGCGGGACTCACGGTGCCGCCCCGCGAGCCGGAGGCCTTCGCCCAGGAGCTGG
>JAPUJL010000413.1 GCA_027296185.1 SAR324 cluster bacterium
CCTGGACGATATCTTCAAGGTGCTGACGGTGCCGGTGGATCTGTCGGGCATTCCCGACACCCTCGAGATGGTGGGTGATCCTCCGCCCGACATCGATATAGGTCTGCGCGGCCCCGAGCTGTCCCTGGGCAACCTGGCGCCACAGAAGGTCTCCCTCAGGGCCAACCTGGAAGACATGCCACTGGGCCCGGGTGTCCGCACCATCGAGCTGGATTCATCCATGGTGCACGGCGTGCCCCCGGGAATCGCGGTGGATCGCATTTTCCCCTCGGAGTTTGAGATCACCCTGGAGGCGCGGATCAATAAAGAAGTTCCGGTGGTGGTCAATCTCCAGGGCGAACCGGCCCCCGGGTACGAAGTCATCGGCACCTCGGTGGTGCCGGCCCGCGTGGTGGTGGAAGGGCCCGAGTCGGCCATCAAGGAGCTCGAGTCCATCTCCACCGCCCCCATCTCCATCGAGAACGCCCGCGACACCCAGCGCCGGGAGCTCGAGCCGCTGCGGGTGGGCACCCAGGTGCGCCTCGCGAGTCCCGGCACCCAGGTGGAGGTGGTGGTGAGCATCCGGCCTGTGCAGGGCGATATGACCCTGAAGGGCGTGAGAATCCTGGCCGCCGGCGTGCCGGCGGGCGGTACCGGCGACGACGCCTCACCCCAGGTCAGGCTGCAACCCGCCACCGTCACGGTTCACGCGACGGGGCCCCGGGCGCAGATCGAGCGCCTCATGGCCGCCGATCTGGTGGTGGTGGTGGATCTGGCCGGCCGCAGCGGTCAGAATTTCGACCTGGCTGCGAGTGATCTGGCGGTGCGCGCGGCGGACCCGCAGGCCCTGGATGTGCGGGCACTCACCCTGACCGTCACCGCACCCGCTACAATCCGTGTGGCCTGGGCCAACGGCAAGACTTCCTAGGGGGGACTCGATGGGCAAGCGGTTGTTCGGCACCGATGGGATTCGCGGTGCCGTCGGCGTGTTTCCGCTGGACACTGGCACGGTCTACCGGCTGGGCAGCGCCCTCACCCGCCTGCTCACCGAGCGGGGCGGCAGGGGCCGCGTGGTCATCGGCTACGACACCCGCGAATCCAGCGAGCCGCTCTGCGCGGCGCTGGTGGCGGGTATCCACCGCGAGGGCGGTGACGCCGCGGTGGCCGGCGTGCTGCCCACTCCCGGCGTCGCCCGCCTGACCTGCCAGGACGGCTTTGACGCCGGCGTGGTCATCTCGGCCTCCCATAACCCGTTCACCGACAACGGCATCAAGATCTTCTCGGGTGACGGCACCAAGATGTCCGACGCCGACGAAGCGATCATCGAAGCAAGCCTCCTGGAGTCGGACATCACCGCCGGCGACACCAGCCGCATGGACAACGCCTCCCAGGGCGGCAACGGCGCCTCGCCGGTCTTTCCCATGACCGGCGCCAATCCCCGCCTGGCGGATCACTACGTCCATCACCTGCTGGAGGCCGCCCGCGTGGGCTGCGACCTCAAGGGCGTGCGGCTGGTGGTGGACTGCGCCAACGGCGCCGCCGTGATCGTGGCGCCTCACATCTTCGCCCAGCTGGGCGTCGAGGTGCGCTTCCTGAACATCGAGCCCGACGGCCGCAACATCAACAAGAACTGCGGCTCACTGCATCCCGACGTGCTCATCAAGGCGGTGCGCGAATTCAAGGCCGATGCGGGCCTGGCCCTGGACGGCGATGCCGACCGCTGCCTGGTGGTGGACGACAGCGGCCGCCTGCTGGACGGTGATTTCATCCTCTACCTGGCCGGGCTGCACCTGCAGCGGCGGGGGAAGCTGCGCAATAACACCGTGGTGGCCACTGTTATGAGTAACCTGTGGCTCGAACAGAGCTTCAGCGACGAGGGCATCAACCTGCTGCGCACCGACGTGGGCGACAAGTACGTCCTGGAGGAGATGGTGCGGGGCGATCACGTCCTGGGAGGCGAGCAATCGGGACACATCATTTTTCGCGACCGGGCCACCAGCGGCGTCGGCCTGCTCTGGGGCCTGCGCCTGCTGGATGTCTGGCGCGCCAGCGACAAGAAACTGTCGGAGCTGGTGGCCGGCATCGAGCCATGTCCCCAGATCCTGATCAACGTGCGCGTGAAGAGCAAGCCGGCGCTTTCCGATCATCCCGCCCTGGCGCGGGTCATCAGCCGCGCCGGCGAAGAGATAGGCAGCCGGGGGCGGTTGCTGGTGCGCTACAGTGGCACCGAGCCACTGGCCCGAGTCATGACCGAAGGAAACGATGCCGATGAGATCCGCCGCATCGCCGAAGAGGTGGCGGCGGAGTTGCGCAACCACCTGGGTTAGCCTGACGGCCCTGCTGGCGGCCATCCTGCTGCCCGTGCCCGCCGCCGCCTACACCGCCCAGGAGGCCCGCAAGCTCGCCGGCGAGTTCAAGAACGACGGCGTCCGCGCTTACCAGAATGGCCGTGTCAGCGAGGCGGTGGAAAAGCTCTCGGCCGCCATCAACATCAATCTCAACGACTTCTTCGCCCACTTCTATCTGGGCCTGGCATTTCGCGATCTGCGCCGCTACACCGAGGCACGCCAGGTGCTGGAGGTCACCACCCATCTCGACCCCCGCTATCTGCCGTCCTACGTGGCCCTGGGCGACGTGGCCCTGGGACAGGGCAACCCCGACGAAGCCCGCACCTGGTTCCAGACCGCCCTCAACCGCCAGGCCACCTACTCCCCCGCCCTGGATGGGATGGGGCGGCTGGCCGAGGCCCGGGGCGACGAGGACGCGGCCATCATCAGTTACCGCCAGGCCATCGACGCCAACCGCGGCTACCCCGACCCTTACGTCCACCTGGGCGCCCTCTACCACCGCCAGGACCGAGTGGACGATGCCATCGCCCTCTTCCAGGAGGCGATTCACTTTCAGCCCGGCTTCGCCAAGGGGTACCTCTACCTGGGCATCGCCTACGGCCGCCTGGGACGGCGCACCCAGGCGACCTCCCTGCTGGCCAAGGCGGCCGAATTGAAACCCGAAGACCCCGAGCCCCACATCGCCCTGGGCGATCTGCTGTCCGCCTGGGAAGACCGCATCCAGGCGAGCCAGGAGTACGAGGCCGCCCGCCTCCTGGGGCCGGAGCGCTTCGAGCCGCTACGGGGACTGGCCGAGCTGGCCCGTCGCCAGGGTCGTTACCAGGAAGCCGATGACCTGCTGGACCAGGCCCTGGCCATGCCCGGCCTCAGCGACAACACCCGCACCCAGTTGCTGTCTTTGCAAACCATCTATCGCAGCGAAGCGCGGCGCGCCGAGGCGGCCCGCCACCGCCTTGCCCTGGCGCGCGCCGCCGCGGCCGCGAGCGACGAGAGCCTCGAGACACCGGTCCTTGAGGTCGCCGGCTTCGGAGGGCCCGCCCGCGAGCTGGGCTGGTCCTGGCTCGAACTGGCGCGCCTGCGCCACGACGCCGGCGATCTGGCCGGCGCCCTGGATGCCTGCCGGGAAGCTCTGACACCTCTGGAACGGCCGGTGGACCTGGTGGGCGAGTGCGGTTTTTTCGCCCTCCAGGCCCGTGACTGGGGACCCGCCCGGGAACTGCTGGGCGAAGCCGCCGCTCGCGACGAGACCGACGTCCGCCATCTGATCAACCTCGCTCTCGCCTATACCGGCCTGGGGCACCTGAGCAGCACCGTGGAGACCCTGCAACGTGCCCTGGCCGTGGACGCCCGCTCTGCCGAGGCCCACACCTATCT
>JAPUJL010000414.1 GCA_027296185.1 SAR324 cluster bacterium
ACCACCTCCGCCCAATGGCTGCGCCACCTCACCCTGGAGGGCGCCGGGCCGCGCTACCCGGAGGGGGTGCCGCCCGACGGGCGGGCGCAACTGGACAAGGAGCTGGAGCTGATCGAGGAGTTGGACTACCCCGGTTACTTCCTCACCATGTGGGAGCTGGTGCAGTTCTGCCGCCGGGAGGGGATTCTCTGCCAGGGGCGGGGCTCCGCGGCCAATTCCGCGGTGTGTTATTGCCTGGGCATCACGGCCATCGATCCGGTGCGGATGGGGATGCTCTTCGAGCGCTTCATCTCCCGGGAGCGCGCCGAGCCGCCGGACATCGACCTGGACATCGAGCACGACCGGCGCGAGGAGGCGATCCAGTTCGTCTACAAGAAGTACGGCCGCAGCCACGCGGCGATGGTCGCCAACGTGATCCGCTACCGGGTCAAGTCCGCCGTGCGGGACGTGGGCAAGGCCCTGGGGCTGCCGGAGACCCTGCTCAGCCGGCTTTCCAAGCTGCTCACCCACGACGGCGTGACCCAGGACATGCTGCGCCAGATGGGGCTCGATCCCGACTCGCCCGTCCACGGCCATCTGGTACGGCTGGTGCGGGAGATCCAGGATTTTCCCCGTCACCTGTCGATCCATCCGGGGGGCTTCCTGCTGGGCCACGAGCCGGTGCACGACCTGGTGCCCATCGAGAACGCCACCATGCCCGGCCGCACCGTGATCCAGTGGGACAAGGAGGACGTGGAGGCGCTGGCGCTGTTCAAGGTGGACCTGCTCGGGCTGGGGGCGCTGCGGGTGGTGACCCTGTGCTTCGAGCTGCTGCGCCGTCACTGGGACATCCGGCTCGACCTGGCCACGATCCCGCCCCACGATCCCGCCACCTACGAGATGATCCGCCGCGGCGATACGGTGGGGGTGTTCCAGTTGGAGAGCCGCGCCCAGATGGCCATGCTGCCGCGGCTGCGCCCCAAGGAGTTCTACGATCTGGTGGTGGAGATCAGCATCGTGCGCCCCGGCCCCATCGTGGGGGGGATGGTGCACCCCTATCTCCGCCGCCGGGACGGCCTGGAGCCCGTGACCTATCCCCATCCGTCGCTGGAGCCGGTACTGAAGAGGACCCTCGGCGTGCCCCTGTTCCAGGAGCAGGTGATGAAGCTGGCCATCGTCGCCGCCGATTACACCCCCGGGGAAGCGGATCAGCTCCGCCGCGATATGGCCGCCTGGCGGCGCACGGGGCGCATCGAGGGCCACCGGGAGCGGCTCACCTCGCGCATGGTGGCCAAGGGCATCGCGCGGGAGAACGACGACGCGGTGTTCAATCAGATCCGCGGCTTCGGCGAGTACGGCATTCCCGAGAGCCACGCGGCCAGCTTCGCCCTGATCGCTTACGCCACCTCCTGGCTTAAGTGCCGCCACCCGGAGGTCTTCACCTGCGCCCTGCTCAATGCCCAGCCCATGGGCTTCTACAGCCCGGCCACCCTCGTCGAGGATGCCAAGCGCCACGGTACCGTGGTGCGGCCCATCGATGTGCTGCACAGCGGCTGGGACTGCACCCTGGAGGAGACCCACCGGCCGCGCCCGGCCCTGCGCATGGGGCTGCGCTACGTGAAGAGCCTTGGCGGGGAAGAGGGCCGGCGCATCGAGGTGGCACGGGCGCAGGCACCCTTCGCCGATCTGGCGGATTTCGTCGCCCGCACCGGCGTGGGCGAGAAGGGGCTCACCGCCCTGGCCGGGGCGGGCGCCTTCGGTGGGTTCGGGCTGGACCGCCGCGGGGCGCTCTGGGCCGTGCGGGGCGAGCGGCGCATCCCCAAAGCCCCGCTCCCTTTGCCGGAGCCGGAGGAGCCGCCCCGCTTCGCGCCCCTGGATGCCTTCGACACCATTGCCTGGGACCGCCGCACCAGCCACCACAGCGCCCGCGGTCATCCCCTGGCGCCGCTGCGGAGCGAGCTGCGCCGCCTCGGGCTCCCCGACGCACGGACGGTGCAGGGCATGCCCAACGGAAGGAAGGTGCGCTACGCCGGGCTGGTGATCAACCGCCAGCGCCCCGGCACGGCCAAGGGCGTGGTCTTCATGACCCTCGAGGACGAGACGGGATTCGTGAACCTGGTGTTGTGGGAGCGGGTGTTCCGCGAGAACTGGCCCGTCTCCAAGACCGCCTCTTTCCTGGGCGTCACGGGCACCCTCCAATCCCAGGACGGGGTGGTGCACGTCGTCGTGGAGCGCTGCTGGGAACCCGTCGTCGTGCGCCCCCCGGAACGGCAGCCCAGCCGGGACTTCCGCTAGCAGCCGCGGCACACAGCCGGCGCCCGCCGCAGGAGGCCCAGGCGCAGGAGGCCCAGGCGCCCCCAACTCCGGCAGGGGCCGCGGGAACCGGCACCTTCACCTCAAGTCATCGCTTCACTTCAGATCGTAGTAGAGGGCGTTTTCGGCGCTGAGATTGCGGAGGGCATTGCTGATGCAGGTAAAGACGGCCTTGTCCGTGCCGCGCCGATCGCAGAAGCGGAGGCTGGCCTTCAGGTCGTCGATCAGCAGGGCCGCGCCCGCCGCGCCGCGGTATTTCTCCCGCACCTGCCCGGCGGTTAGCTCCGCCTCGGGGAACAGGATGGCCGCGGCGATCGCTACCCGAAACACGCTCAGCGCCCGGGTGGAATTGTAGGTCCCGAAGAACGTCCCCGCCCCCATCTGGAGGATCACGTCCTGCACCGGCATCCCCCGCTCGATCGACTCCAGGCTTCCCCGCAGGCATTTCTCCACTCCGAAGCAGTCGGCCTTGGCCAGCGCCTCCCGCGTCTGAACCTCCTGCCCGTACCCCGGGCGGAACAGAAGCGGCAGCGCCAACAGCGCGGCAACCAACACAAGCTCGGCTCTCATCGTTCCTCAGGGAAAGCGCGCACCCAACCTCTCGAATCCGGCCAGGTAGCAGGCAACGTCCCGGCCGCTGCACTCCGCAGCCAGCGCCTCGGCCTGCTGCCGCAGGTCGTCGGCGCCCTCACCGCTCCGATTGCCGGTGAGCAGATCCTTGTCGCCCAGGCCCGGATACTCCTCCAGGCCCTTTACGTAACAGGCCGTCCGGTCATCTCCCCGGGCCTTCGTGCAGGCGCTGGCGACAACATCGAGAATATTGGCGACGGGATCCATCTGCAAGTACTCGATCCCGTGGCGGAAGCAACCCCGCTCGCTGCCGCAGGCGCGCTCGATCAATTGCCGGCGCGTGATCCGGGGTTTGCCCGAGGAGGCCGCAACGGAAGTGAAGCACTCCAGCCGCGCCGCCTCGTCGGCGATCGCCGCGCAGGCCGCCAACTTTTCCTGGAGCCCTTCCTGGGCAAAGGCATCCACCGCAAGCGACGCCAGCAGAAACGAGAGGAAGACCGGCCAAATGCGGGGGTTCATGCCATGGGACCGAAATGAGGCGATACCGCTCGGGACACGTTGCGCCGCCCGGCCGGCGCTCGATCGGGTGGCGCCTCGCCCGCCGCGCGGCGACGAGCGCCCGGCTTCCCGG
>JAPUJL010000415.1 GCA_027296185.1 SAR324 cluster bacterium
ATCAGTAAGTTGAAGTCTCTGCTAAAATCGGCGGATGCGCTCTACCTGGCCACCGACGAGGACCGGGAGGGGGAATCGATCAGTTGGCACCTGAAGGAGGTGCTCCAGCCCAAGGTGCCCACCCAGCGGCTGGTCTTCCACGAGATCACCAAGGAGGCGATCCAGAAGGCGCTGCATTCCACGCGCGAGATCGACGACAAGCTGGTCGCCGCCCAGGAGACGCGCCGGTTGCTGGACCGCCTGTACGGTTACGAGATTTCGCCCCTGCTCTGGCGCAAGATCGCCCCGGCCCTCTCGGCAGGGCGGGTGCAGAGCGTGGCGGTGCGGATGGTGGTGCAGCGGGAGCGGGAGCGCATGGCGTTCCACTCGGCCACCTACTGGGACTTGCTCGGCGAGTTCGCCAAAGGGCAGGGCCAAGTATTGAAGGCGGATCTGATCTCCCTGGACGGAAAGCGTCTGGTCACCGGTAGGGACTTCGATAGCACCACGGGCAAGCTGCAGGCTGACCGGGAAGGGCTGGTTCATCTGGACGAGGACGCGGCGCAGACCCTCCGCGAGGGGTTACAGAGCGCGGAATGGAGCGTCACGTTGGCGGAGCGGAAGCCGTACACGTCCCAGCCCGCCGCCCCGTTCACCACGAGCACGCTTCAACAGGAGGCGGGCCACAAGCTGGGCTTCACCGCCCAGCGCACGATGGCCGCGGCCCAGTCCCTGTACGAGCGCGGCTACATCACCTACATGCGGACCGATTCCACCACCCTCTCCGACCAGGCGCTGAACAGCGCGCGCAGCCAAATTCGTGCCCGTTACGGCGAAGAGTCCCTGCCCGCGGAGCCCCGGGTGTACCGCACGAAAGTGAAGAACGCCCAGGAGGCCCACGAGGCGATCCGGCCCGCGGGCGACATCTTCCGGCTGCCGGAGAGCCTGCGCGGCGAGACCGAGGCGGACGCGTTCCGCCTGTACGACCTGATCTGGAAGCGCACCATCGCCTCCCAAATGGCCGACGCGCGGGGCGAGCGCATGACCATTCAGGTCCAGGGCCAGGCGCGGGGTCAGGGCCAGCAATCCGGCGCCATGGCACGGTTCCAGGCCACCGGCCGCACCATCACTTTTCCGGGGTATCTGCGCGCCCATGTGGAAGGCTCCGACGACCCCGAGGCCAAGCTGAGCGATCAGGAGAACCTGCTGCCCGCGCTGGACGTAGGCGACCGGCTCGAACGCAAGTCTCTCGAATGCGCCGAGCACACCACCCAGCCCCCGGCGCGCTATACGGAAGCCTCGCTGATCAAGGAGCTGGAGAAGGAGGGCATCGGGCGCCCCAGCACCTACGCCTCGATCATCTCCACGATCCAGCGCCGCGCGTACGTCGAGAAAAAGGGGAGCGCTCTGGTGCCCACCTTCACCGCAGTGGCGGTGGTGCGGCTACTGGAGCAGTACTTCCGCGAGCTGGTGGACAACCGTTTCACCGCGACCATGGAGAACACGTTGGACAGCATCTCCAACGGCGAGCAGGAATCGCTGCCCTATTTGCGGGAATTCTATTTCGGCACCGACGGGTTCGCCGGGCTGAAGAAGATGCTCGACGCCGATATCGACCCGCGGCAGGCCTGCACCATACCTCTCGGCAAGGATTCCCAGAACCGCCAGATCGATATTCGCGTGGGCAAGTACGGCCCCTACCTGGAGCGCGAGGGCGAACGGACGGCCATTCCCGCGGATCAGGTGCCCGACGAACTGACTACCGAGCGGGCCGAAGACCTGTTGGCGAAGGGCGCCTCACCGGACGTGCTGGGCACCCACCCCGAGACGGGGCAGAACGTCTACGTGAAGACCGGGCGCTATGGCGCCTACGTCCAGATGGGCGAGACGGGGGAAGAGCCCAAGATGAAGTCGCTGCTCCCCGGCCAAACGCCGGAGACCCTGACCCTCGAAGCCGCGCTGCAACTGCTCACGCTGCCTCGAACCGTCGGCACCGACCCGGATACCGAGGAGGACATCGTGGTCGATCTGGGCCGCTACGGCCCTTACGCCCGGCGGGGCAAGGACACCCGCACCCTGCCCAGCGTCGATCTGCTGTTCACCATCGACGTGCCGCAGAGCAAGGCGCTGTTCGCCCAGAGCAAGGGCAACCGGCCCGGACAGGCCACCGTGCTCAAGGAGCTCGGCATCCATCCGGATTCCGAGGCGCCGGTGCGGCTGCTGAGCGGCCGCTACGGACCGTACGTCAGCGACGGCAAAGTGAACGCCTCCCTGCCCCGCGGAACCAACCCCGAAACGTTGACCTTCGAGGAGGGGCTGAACCTGCTGGCCGAAAAGGCCGCGCGGGGTCCTGCCCCCCGGGGGCGCGCCGCCGCCGGAAAGCGGGCTGCGGCGAAATCGGGTGGCGCCAAGAAAGCGGCGAAGGGCGCATTGATCAAGGCTGGCGCCCGCAAGACCGCTCCCGCCAAGAAGAAGCCAGTCGTTCGCAAGCGCCGCACCCAATCGTCCCTGGCGGGCTAAGCGGCGTATCCCGCAGCGGCGATTCGCCCGCGGGGAATGCCAGCCGGCCGAAGGGCGGTGCGGACCTATTTTCAAGCTGCCGGGCTTATTCGGAGGGGGGGCGGATTTCGTCCACGGTGAGCTGAACCTTGCGGTTGCCGCGGTACTCGTTGAATCCCAGCCGCACGCGGTAGCGCGCACCGGACGTTGCATCGGCGGCCCGTTCCGCCGCACCCCACGCCACCATCTCCGCACCGCCGTTGATCGGCCACTTCAGGTGGCCCCGGCCGAAGGGCCGGGGTTCCGGCAAACCGTGGGACTCCACGAGAAAACTCGGCTCGGGGTTCTGCTGCCCGAAGGGTTCCAGCCGCTGGAGTTGCTCCACCAAATCGGGAGGAATGGCGGCGGGATCGAGTGTGGCGTCCATTTCCTCCGCGGGCGGCTCGGCATGGTCCGCCAGCCGGGCGCAGGCCTCGGCGAAACGCTGGCGGAAGGCGGCCAGGTTTTCCTTGGGGATGCGGCAACCCGCCGCGGCGGCATGACCTCCATGTTCGGAGAGCAGGTCGGCACACGCCTCGAACACGGCGGCCAGGTTCACCCCCGGCAGGGAACGGGCGGAGCCCTTGAAGCTGTCGGCGTTCTCGGCCAGCACCACCACGGGCCGGTGATAAATCTCCACCAGGCGGGCGGCGGTGATGCCGATCACCCCCTCGTGAAAGGCCCCCGATTTTACGACGATCCCCGGGTCATCCGCCGTCGCCTCGGCGCCGACGATCCCTTGGGCCTCCTCCAGCATCTCGGCGCTCTTGTGGCGCCGGGCGGTGTTCTGTTCCTCCAGCCGCCCGGCCAGCTCCACCGCCTCGGCCGTTTCTCCGGCGAGGAGCAGGCGCACCCCCAGGGTTCCGTCGGACATGCGGCCCGCCGCATTCAGCCGGGGTGCGACGCGGAAAGCCAGGGTGCGCGCGGTCACCGGCTCCGGCCGGCCGTAGGCCAGCAACGCCGCGAAGCCCGGGCGGAGACCGGAACGGTTCAATACTTCGAGGCCGTGGAACACCAGCACCCGGTTCTCCTGCACAAGAGGGGAGACATCGGCCACCGTCCCCACCGCCACCAGATCCAGCAGGGCCTTCAGGTTGGGCTCCGGCCGTTCCGCGCTCCACCAGCCTGCCTCCCGCAGGCGCTTGCGCAGGGCGGTGACCAGCTTGAAGGCGACGCCGCAGCCGGAGATGCCCTTGAAGGGATAGCCGCAGCCGGGCTGTTGCGGATTGACGACGATCCCGGCCGGGACCCCCGCGCTACGGGGCAGGTGATGGTCGGTAACGATGGTCGCGATCCCTTCCGCGCGGAGCCGCGCCACCTCGTCGACCGCGGTGATGCCGTTGTCCACGGTCACGATCAACTGCGGCTTGCGCTCCAGCAGCGCCTCCACCGTGCGGGGGGTAAGGCCGTAGCCGTGGTCGAAGCGGTTGGGAATGAACACGTCCACGTCCCGGCAGCCGGCATCCCGTAGAAACTGCACCAGCAAGGTGGAGGAGGTGATCCCGTCCACGTCGTAATCGCCCGAAATCACGATCCGCCACCCCTCGCGGAGCGCCTCGTCCAGCGCGGCCACGGCGGCGTCCATCCCCTTCAGCAGAAAGGGATCGTGGAGATGGTTGAGGCTGGGGCAGAGAAAGCGCTCGGCCTCTTCCGGGGAGCCGATGCCCCGCCGCTCGAGAATCGACGCCACGATGGGGTGGAGCCCCAGGGAACGGCTCAGCGACTCGCCGAGCGGAGTGGGGGAATGGGCGTGCACCTTCCAGGGAAGGCTCATCGGACGGCCTTTACGCTTCCATGCGGCTGCCGGGGGCGGCACCGGAGCCCGCACCCAGACTGGGCGGGCGGGCGGTGCACGGCGATTCCGGGGATTCGATTCCCCCGCGGTGGAGGCCACCTTAGCCCGGGCCTCGCCCGAGGGTCAAGCGGAGCCGGTTTGGCTCCGCCTGGGTGGCGGCACCCGAATTTCCCTCCTGCGGTCAGGCTCAAGTTTCCCGCCCGGAAGCCGATAACTAGGCAGTAAAGAATGGCTCGGGCGCTTTCGCCCGGGCACCCGGTCAAGGTACAATCGGACGTGGGCGGAGCAAAGCCTGCGGCGGCAACGGAGTCGATTCGACGTGGTGAGCATGAAGAAACTGAGTATCGGATTGTCGGCGATCGCCGCCCTGGGGCTCCTGGTGTTGGGCCTCCCGGCGACCTCGGCCCAGAACCAGCGATACACGAACCTCTATTCGGTATGGGTGCAGCTGTCGCTACGCGGCCATCCGCAGGAGGAAATCGAATCGCTGCTGCGCAACATGGACCCGGCGTCCATCGACGACGTCAAGGCGCGGCTGCGCAAGACGGTTATCGCGAATCTCGAGTTGAAGAAGATCGGCTCTCTGTATCGCGGCAGCCGGGACAAGGACGACCTGACCGTCGTCACTTCGTCCATCCTGACGGAGTTGCGCTTCGCCAGCCTGGAGAACGATCCGGAAATCCGGATGTTGATCAAGGACCGCTTCGGCATCCCGCTGGATCAGTTCTGATCGCCCCCCGCGGCCCGAGGGCTCTTCCGGCATTCGCCGGCGCCGCCGATTTCGCGGTGCCGCGCCATTTTCCTTCCCTGGCATTGGGCTTGCTAATCAAAGGGTCACGACCCGCAATCGATTCGTGAACCGAGCCCTCCGCAGCCGGAGCGCTCCCGGAGCCCTGTTATGTCAGAATGTTTCACCAAACCGCCGCTCTGCCGGAATCCCCGTTGCGCCC
>JAPUJL010000416.1 GCA_027296185.1 SAR324 cluster bacterium
CCGGCAAAGCCCAGCCGGGTGGCGGATTGCATCGCTCGATGAGCAACACCCCGCGCGCGGGATGCACGACGATCGCATCCGCGGCGAGGCGGGGCGCCGGCCCGCTCGTGAAGTTCGGAGAATCGGGCGGGGGCCGCAGCCCAACGCTCGGCCGTGCCGGCGCCCCGCCGTAAATCGTGCTGAGCCGGGCTACAACGCGTTCCGCGAGGACTGGTAGCCCAGGAACATCAGAACGGTGTGCCCCACCCACAGAACGATGGGCAGCACGATCCAGAACAGGAAGACGTGAATCTCTTGGGTGACGAAGGACACGATGAGCGCGATGGCGATCAGCAGCGAGGCGATATTGACCGTGATCACCATGGTGCCCTGTTTGGCGGGGGCGTTCATCACGCGGAACAGCCCATAGGCCACCGCCAGCATGAGGCCTCCCGGCCAGCGGATCCACCCTGCGTCGAACGCCGCGCCCCCAGTGAGCGCCACGAATTGTGCGGGGATGATCAGCAGGACGATCCCGTAGATGCCGTACAACAGGATCCCCCAGATCAACGCAAGCCGCATAACTCCAGAAATTCGGCCCATAACGATCTCCTTTTCGGTTCGGGCTTGGCTGGGCGCACGGCCGATCAGCGGGTCTTGGATGCGATCGTCTCCGTCACGTTCCCTGGACGAGGATCGATGCGGCCGCTCCCGGCCCTCGGCAAAAAGTACAGCGGTGACTGCGCAGGCGTGGGGCGGGAGTACAAATCGTGGTACGCCCAGACACGGGTCCCATTACCCCCCGCTCCCCTTTCTGTAGCAAATTTGCGAAGTCCCAGCAATGCAGCGTGCGGTGGTCCGCACATGGACAGCCGCCCGGGAATCGTCTAAGCAATCGGGGCGGTATTTCGATCCGGCCGCACCCAGCCCAGGAGGAGCGCCATGCCCAAAGCCCAAGCCAACGGTTTCACGCTGGAATATGAGTTGCGGGGGAGTGGCGATCCCCTCGTGCTGATCAACGGGTACCGCCGCAGCCGCCAGGCCTGGGGCGAGCCGTTCGTGGAAGCATTGGCGGCGCGGTTCCAGTGCCTGCTGTTCGACAACCGGGGCACGGGCGGCTCGGACAAGCCCGAGGAGGGCTACTCCATCGAGGGATTCGCCGACGACGCGGCGGGGTTGATGGAGGCCCTGGCCATCGAACGGGCACACGTCTTCGGCGTATCCATGGGCGGCATGATCGCCCAGCGCTTCGCCGTCCGCCATGCGGAGAAGGTGCGGGGCCTGGGGCTGGGCTGCACCCACTGCGGCGGCAAGCGGGCGATCCGCAGCGACGAGACCTCCTGGGGGTTACTGCAGCTCAAGCCCGGCCCCGGCATGACGCCGCGGGAGGTGGCGCGCAAGCAGGAACCGGTCTACTTCCACCCCACCTACATCGCCAACCGGCGCGAGACGATCGAGGCGTTCTACGACCGGATGGAGCCCTACACCCCGCCGGCGTATGTGATGAAGGCGCACTTTCAGGCCATCGAGGCCTTCGACGGATACGGGGACCTGCCCGGCATCGCCGCGACGACGCTGGTGATGACGGGGGATTCGGACCGCCTGATCCCCCCGGGAAACTCGGCGACTCTGGCCGAGCGCATCCCCGGCGCCCGGCTGGTGACGGTGCCCGAGGCGAATCATCTGTTCTGGCTGGAAAAGCCCACCGAGGCGGCGCAGGCGGTGGCGGACTTCATGGCGGCGGTGGATTGATCCCGGTGTAGTTTGATCGCCGGCTCGAGCTCACCCCGGACCGCGCCCGGACCGCGCTCCGTCACGCCTCCGGCATGCGGTATTCCTTTAGCACTTTGGGATCCACCTCCAGACCCAGCCCGGGGCCGTCGGGGAGGGTGTAGGTGGCGTTCTTGAAGGGTATGGGTTCCCGGAAGACCGAGGCCTCCAGGTCGACGTAGAGCTTCTCGGCCCAGCTGGCCTGGCGGGTGTGGGCCAACAGGTGCAGCGTGGCGAGAAATCCCGGCCCGAAATAGGGGGAGTGGGGCGCCAGGGACAGTCCGTGGGTCTCGGCCAGGGTGGCCACCTTGAGAAACTCGCCAATCCCGCCCACCTTGATCACGCTGGGTTGGGGGTAGGTCACCGCGCCGGCTTCCATCATCAGCTGGAACTGGCGGGCCGTGCATGCGTTCTCTCCCGCCGCCAGGGGCACGCCGGAGGTTTCCCTCACCTCGGCCAAGCCGGCGTAATCCTCCGGCGGCCAGACCGGCTCCTCCAGCCAGTAGAGGTCGTAATCGTCCATGGCCACGGCCATCTGGGCGGCCTCGAAGGGCGTCCACTCGCAGTTGATGTCCACCGTCAGCGGAATCCCGTCGCCAATCGCCTCCCGGCCCGCGGCGATGCTGTCCACGTCGATCTGGTGGAGCTTGATCATCTGGTAGCCCTCGCCCACCGCCTGGGCCGCGTGGGCCGCCATCTGATCCAGGTCGGAATAGCGCACCAGGCTGGCGTAGGCCGGCACCTCCCGGCTCCCGGCGCCGCCCAGGAGCTCGTACAGCGGCTTGCCGGCCCGTTTGCCGGCCAGGTCCCACAGGGCGATGTCCACGCCGCTGATGGCGAAAGTGGTGACGCCGTAGCGCCCGAACAGGTGGGTCTTGCGGAACAGGGTGTCCAGCACGCCGCGGATGTCCGCGGCGTCCTGGCCGATCAGCAGGGGCCGCAGGGTGTGGTTGATCATCGCCGTGACGGCCAGGGGCTGCCCGTAGCCGAAGGCCTCACCGTACCCCACCAGGCCGTCGTCGGTCTTCACTTCCACCACAACCTGATTGAAGGTGCCCCAAATCCAGGGAATCTGGCCGTCCTTGGGCGGGATGGCCAGCGGAATCGCGGTCACTTCCGAAATTTTCATGGGGGCTCCTGGCGAGAAAGCGTTTCGGTGCGGCGCGCCATTCAGCGGCGCGGCGATGCGCGGCGGTGGCCCGCTCCTGCCCGATGGCGGGTGGAATCCACACGGCGGTGGCTGGCCCATCCCGTTCAGGAAACGGCGCCCGTGGTCAAGCGGTCCCCGCGCGAGGGCCGGGCTGCTTCCGGCTCTTTGAGCCTAGGCCGCGGGTGAGGGCTCGGG
>JAPUJL010000417.1 GCA_027296185.1 SAR324 cluster bacterium
CCAAACCCTGCTCCGCCTCACTTCGGCCCTGGCTCGCCAAATCGTCGATGGCGCACGGAACCGAATTCAGACCTTGCGTCCGCCCCTACCGGCGCAATGAAGCTCCGGCCTCCGAATTGACACCCAGCGGGATTCGTCCTACAACGGAAAATTACGGTTCGGCGTTGGCCGGCGGAGGGAACAGCCGGCTTCGACTTGCGCGAACCGGCCCGTCGAATGGCGGTTCGGCTGTGGTCCCGGCGGATTCGGGCATGAAGCTGCACCTCTCCAAAATCGCCGAGGGTCCCTCGCGGCACCATCTGTGTCTGCGGGTGGCGGCGTTGCCCCGCCTCGCGGAGGTAGCGGTGGCGGATGGCCCGGAAACTGGCGAGGTCTCGGCCGATCTGGATGTGCGAATGCTCGCCGGGGCGGTGGAGGTACGCGGCGCCTTGCGGGTCGCGATGCGGGTGCCCTGCACGATGTGCCTGGAACCGGCGGAGGTGCGGCTCGAGGAACCGGTAGCCGTGGTACAGGCGCCGGTATCGATGCTGAACGATCTGCCCGACGATCTTCAGTTGTCGCAAAGCGACCTGAACATCGACTACTTCGAGGGCAACGAGATCGATCTGGTGGCGCTGACCGAGGAGCAGGTGCTGCTCATGCTCCCCGAGGTGGTCTATTGCCGCGAGGACTGCCAGGGCATTTGCGGCGGTTGCAAGCGAAATCTCAACGAGTCGGAGTGCGTCTGCGTGCCCGACAATTCGGATCATCCCTTCGCCGCAATGAAATCCCTGCTCGACGATCCTCCGGGCCGAAGCTAGGGTATTGATCCCGGAGCGGCACGGAGCGCGGAACGGGAATCGCCCGGCGCGCCGGTACAGGACAACAGGATAGCGAAATTATGGCAGTCCCCAAGCGAAAAACCTCCAAGCGCACGCGCAATCACCGGCGCAGCCACGATGCCCTGCGGGTGCCGAATCTGATTCACTGCAGCAACTGCCAAGAGCTCGTGCGGCCCCATCGGCTTTGCCATAAGTGCGGCCACTTCAAGGGGCAGCAAGTGATCGAGGTCGAAAACTACTAGCCCACTTGGCGGGAGTCCGGGCGGCTCGGCGCGGGGGACGCATCCCGGCCGCTCCATGGACGCCGGCCATCCGGCAGGCGCAGGCGAATGACGGTCATTGCCTTGGATGCCATGGGGGGCGATTTCGCGCCCCGCGCCCCGGTCGAGGCGGCTGTGATGGCCAGCCGCGAGGCGGGTTGCAGCGTGATCCTCGTCGGCGACCGCGAGCGGATCGAACCCGAGCTGCGCAAGCGGGCCCACGATTCGGCCCGCGTTCGGCTCCACCATGCCCCCCAGCAGATCTCGATGGACGAGGCCCCCACCAGCCTGTTGCGTGGCAAGACCGGGGCCTCCGTGCGGGTGGCGGTGGAACTGGTGCGCGGCGGCGAGGCCCAGGCGGCGCTCAGCGCCGGACATACGGGCGCCATGATGGTGGCGGGCAAGCACGTGCTGCGCACCCTCGAAGGCATCGAGCGGCCGGCGATCGGGACGCTGCTGCCGTGGAAGCGGGGCGTCACGCTGTTTCTGGACAGCGGGGCCAACGTGGATTGCAAGCCCCACTACCTGGTGCAGTTCGCGGCGATGGGCGACGTCTACGCCCGAACGGTGCTCGGAATCGAGGAACCGCGGGTGGCGCTGCTCAACAACGGCTCGGAGCCGGGCAAGGGCAATGAATTGACCCGCGAGGCGTACGGGCTGCTGACCGGCGCCCCGCTGCGGTTCGTGGGCAATTTGGAAGCACGGGATTTGTTCCGTGGCAAGGCCGACGTAATCGTGGCCGACGGCTTCGTCGGCAACCTCGTGCTCAAGACCGCCGAGGCAGCCAACGATCAGGTGCGGGCGCTGACCCGGGTCGCGATGGCCATCTCCCCCTTCGCCCGGCTGGGGTATTGGCTCATGCAGCGGGTATACCGGGGCATCGAGCGGCGTAAGGATTACCGGGAGGCCGGGGGCTCCCTGCTGCTGGGAGTCAACGGCGTGGCCATGGTCTGTCACGGCAGCTCCAACGCCCGCGCATTGCGCAACGCCATCTTCGCCGCCGGCCGGTGCGTGGAAAAAGGGCTCGTCCCGCGGATGGTCGAGGAGTTCCGGCGGCGGCAACGTTCCAGACCGGCCCTGGGCTGAACCTCCCCTTTAAACTCGACCGGATCGTTCAACGTGGGATACGGATTTATCTTCCCCGGCCAGGGTTCTCAGCAGCCCGGCATGGGCCGCGATTTCCTTGAGCGCCATGCCCTGGCGCGGGAGCTGTTCGACGAGGCCAATACCACCCTCGGCTTCGACCTCGAACGACTGTGCCGGGAAGGGCCGGAAGAGCAGCTTGCGCTGACCTATCATGCCCAGCCGGCGATTCTGACCGTCTCGACCATCGCCCACCGGCTGCTCGCCGAGCGGGTGGAGTTGCGGCCTCTCGCCGTGGCCGGCCACAGCCTGGGCGAATACTCCGCGCTGGTCGCCACCGGGGCGCTCCCTTTCGCCGAGGCGGTGCGGACGGTGCACCGGCGCGGCAAGTTCATGCAGGAGGCCACGCCCGTGGGCCAGGGAGCCATGGCGGCCATCCTGGGCATGGACCGCGAGGCCGTGGCAGCGCTTTGCCGGGCGGAGGCCGGCGGCGAAGTGGTCGTGCCGGCCAATTTCAATGCGCCGGGCCAGATCGTGATCTCGGGCCACGCCGACGCGGTGCAGCGGGTGCTGGGCAAGGCCAAGGGCAAGCTGCTGGCCGTGAGCGCCCCCTTTCATTCGCCGTTGATGGCGCCCGCCGCCGAGGCCATGAAGCCCGTGCTCGAGGGGTTGCCGTTCGCCGATGCCGCGGCGCCCGTGGTGGCCAACGCCACCAACCGCCTGCTGCGCCGGGCCGATGAGTTTCCCCCGTCGCTCCTGGAGCAGATCACGACGCCGGTGCGGTGGGACACGGGAATCGCCGCCATGGCCGGGGCGGGGGTGACCCAGGTCATCGAGCTGGGGCACGGCCGGGTGCTCTCCGGCCTCATGAAGCGCATTGACAAATCGGTGGCCGCCGCTAACGTACAGGATGACGAATCCCTGGGCCGCGTGGCCGAGGCGCTCTCCGGCTGACCGAACCCTCCGGAGCCCACGCCCACAGCTCGGCGCTTCGGGCAGCGGAGGGGCCGGGAGCAGCGCGCGGAGGGGCCGGGAGCGGCGGGGCCGCTGGGGGAGAACCCCCTGGAAAATCCCCGATCGAAGCAGCCGCTGGGCGGGGTGGCGCGAGTCCGGCCCGCACCCGTAAGGAAGCAGATCGTGAATCTCGAAAATCGAGTGGCCCTGGTGACCGGCGCCGGCCGGGGCATCGGCAAGGCCATTGCCCTGGAATTGGCCGAGTGCGGGGCGGATATCGTCTTCACCAACCGCACCCCCGCCCTGGCGGAAGCCACCCGCGCCGAAGTGGAAAGCAAGGGCCGCCGCTGCCTCAGCTTCCAGGCCGACGTGGGCGACCGGGAGCAGGTGGAACGGATGGTCGCCGAGGCCCTGGAGGCCTTTTCCAAGATCGATATTCTGGTGAACAACGCCGCCATCACCCGGGATACGCTGCTCATGCGGATGAAGCCCGAGGACTGGAGCGAGGTGATGCGGGTCAACGTGGACGGAATGTTCTACACCACCCGCGCCGTGGTGAAGCCGATGATCAAGCAGCGTTACGGCCGGGTGATCAACATCGCCTCCGTCGTGGGCTTTACCGGCAACGCGGGTCAGGTGAACTACAGCACCGCCAAGTCGGCGGTGCAGGGCTTCACCAAATCCATCGCCAGGGAGCTGGGCTCGCGCAACGTGACCTGCAACGCCGTGGCGCCCGGATTCATCGAAACGGACATGACCCGCAAATTAACCGAGGCGCAACAACAGGCAATTGTGGATCAAATTCCCCTCGGCCGAATCGGCTCGGCCGAAGAGATCGCCAAGGTCGTGCGCTTTCTGGCCAGCGACGACGCGGCCTACATCAACGGCGAAACTTTACACGTGAACGGTGGGATGTACTGACCGGCATTGGCTATTGACTTTGAAAGAGTCTTTTGAGTAATTGGCAGCGGAGCCCAGGCAGGGCATCTCCCGCACGGCTTTGTTGCCGGTATCGCGTTACTTAGAGGTGATGGAAACTCGTGAGGAGAACTTGAATGGAAATCATGTCGAAGGTGAAGAAGATCATCGCTGAGCAACTCGGCGTGGACGAATCCGAGATCCGTTCCGAATCTCATTTCGTCGACGATCTCGGGGCAGACTCGCTGGACACCGTCGAGCTCGTGATGGCTTTCGAGGAGGAGTTCGGCATCGAAATTCCCGATGAAGAAGCGGAGAAAATCGCCACCGTGCAGTCGGCGATCGACTATATCGAAGAGAACAAATAAATCCCGATCCCCGGCCTCGCTGCGGGTCCGGCATTTCACACGCGTTGCAGCCCTAACGCGCTCCTGCTCCCCTCCAAACCCTGTTTTCGACGGAAATCTATGAGAAAGCGCATTGCCGTCACCGGCCTGGGCTGCGTGTCTCCCCTGGGCAACAACGTGACAGATACATGGGCGGGCCTTTCCGGGGGGCGCTCGGGCATCGGCCCGATCACCAAGTTCGACGCATCCCAGTACCGCAGCCGGATGGCCGGAGAGGTTCGCAACTTCGATCCCTCTCCGGTGATCGATGCGTCCGACTTGAAGAAGATGGACCTGTTCATCCAGTACGCACTGGTGAGCACGAAAGAAGCGCTGGACGACGCGGGACTCGAGATCGACGAGGAGCTGTCCTACGATACCGGCACCTCGATCGGCATCGGCATCGGTGGGCTGATCTCCATCGAGCACTTTCACGAGGTGTTGCTGGAGCGCGGGCCGCGCCGCATTTCTCCCTTCCTGATTCCCATGGTGCTGTCCAACATGGCAGCGGGACAGGTCTCGATTTACTTCAACTGCAAGAACTATAGCGCCTCCACGGTCTCGGCCTGTTCTTCTTCCAACCATTCCATCGGCGATGCCGCCCGGATAATCGAGCGGGGCGACGCCAAGGTGATGATCGTCGGCGGAGCCGAGGCGGTGATCTGCCCGGTGGCGGTGGGCGGCTTCGCGGCCATGAAGGCGCTCTCGTCGCGCAACGACAGCCCCGCTACCGCCTCCCGGCCCTACGACCGGGACCGCGACGGCTTCGTCATGGGCGAGGGGTCCGGCGTTCTGATCCTGGAGGATTTCGAGTTCGCCCGGGCGCGGGGCGCCCGCATCTACTGCGAGCTGGCCGGGTACGGGGTCAGCTCGGACGCCCACCACATGACGGCGCCCAACGTGGACGGGCCGGTACGGGCGATGACCAAGGCCCTGGCGGACGCGGAAGTAAACCCGGAGCAACTGGATTACGTCAACGCCCATGCCACGTCCACGCCGGCGGGGGACCTCAACGAGCTGGACGCGATCAAGCGGGTGCTGGGCGATGCCGCCAAGAAGGTTTCCATCAGCTCCACCAAGTCCATGCACGGTCACCTGCTGGGCGCCGCGGGGGGGCTGGAATCCATCGCGGCCATCAAGGCC
>JAPUJL010000418.1 GCA_027296185.1 SAR324 cluster bacterium
CCTCAAGGAGAACCGGGCGCGCTTCTTCAAGCCGTGAACGGCCGAAGCCGCGGGAGCAAGCGCGGCGATCTGGGATTTGCTTCCTCTCCCTCGCCCATAACCTGCCCGGCGCCGGTATCGCCCGCCCGTCACCCGCTCCACCCGCCGGGCAAACCCGGACGCGCTTGCGCCGAATGGACCCGAATTGGACATTCCCGCCCGGGGCGAGCGGGAATGCCGGAGGAGAAAATCGGGAGAGGAATAACTTGCCGGACCTAATTGGTCGGCGTGAAGGACATGTCGAACACCCCCGTCCGGTTCGTAAATCCGTCCGGGAAGGCGGATTGGAGATACATGCGCCGGCTCTGGTCGATCTTCACGGCCCGGCGCACCCTGGCCAATCGATACCGGGTCCCGGCGCGGCCATGAATTGGCTTTCGGGTTGCGCCATCCCGCCGGGCGGGGCCGCCGTCAATCGAGGTTCAGGGACTCGAACTGCCGCAACGAATGGGGATTGGCCAGGGCGTCCCGGTTGTGCACCGGCTCCCCCTGAAGAATGCGGGTCACCGAGACCTCGACCTTCTTGCCGTTGAGAGTCACCGGTACTTCGGCGATGGTCAGAATCTTGGCCGGGACGTGCCGGGGGGTGGCCTGGCTGCGGATGGCGCCGCGGATTTTCCGTTCGAGCTTCCCGGTCCATTTCACCTTCGGCATGAGCACCACGAACAGGATCACCCGCACGTCGCCCTCCCAGCGTTGGCCGACGACCAGGCTGTCCTGCACCTCCGGCAGCGCCTCGACGATTCGATAGATTTCCGCCGTGCCCATGCGCACCCCGCCCGGATTGAGCGTCGCGTCGCTGCGGCCGTGAACGATCACGCCGCCCCGGCCATTGATCTCGACGAAGTCTCCGTGGCGCCACACGCCGGGGAAGCGGTCGAAGTAGGTCTCCCGATACTTCCGCCCATCGGGGTCGCCCCAGAAGCCGATGGGCATGGACGGGAAGGGCTGCCGGCACACCAGCTCGCCTTTGAAATTCCGGCGGGGCCGCCCGGACTCGTCGTAGGAGGCCAGGTCCACCCCCAGCGCCGCTCCTTGAATTTCCCCCCGGTGCACGGCCTGGAACGGGTTGCCCAGCATAAAGCAGCCCATGATGTCCGTTCCACCGCTGATGGAAGCGAGGTGCACGTCGGATTTCACCCGCTCGTACACCCAGTCGAACAATTCCGGTTCCAGGGGCGCCCCAGTGGATAGAATCGTGCGTAAAGCGGAGAGGTCGTGGGACTTGCCGGGGCGCAATCCCGCCTGGCGGCAGGCGCCGAGAAACGTGGGGCTGGTGCCGAACGCGGTGATCTGCGTCTCCTCGGCCAGGCGGAACAGCCGGCTGACATCCGGAAACGTGGGGCTGCCGTCGTAGAGCACCAGCGTGGCGCCCTGGGCCAGTCCGCTCACCAGCCAGTTCCACATCATCCATCCGCAGGTGGTGAAGTAGAACAGCCGATCGGCCGGCTTCACGTCGGTCTGCAGCTTGTGCTCGACGTGGTGCTTCAGCAGTGTGCCGCCCGCGCCGTGGACGATGCACTTGGGGGCGCCGGTGGTGCCCGAGGAAAAGAGAATGAACGCAGGATGATCGAAGGGGAACGCCGGAAATTTCGGATCGCCCGCGCTCTTGCCGGATTTCAGCAGCGCCTTCCAGGAGAGCATCCCCCGGGGAGTGCGCACCTTGGGATCGAGAAAGGGCACCAGGACGGTGCGCTCGATGCTGGGAATGTGCTTCCCCAACTGCCTGGCCTTGTCGAGGGTCCCGTGCCGCTTGCCGTTGTACTGGTATCCGTCGGCGCAGATCAGCACCTTGGGGTCGATCTGCCCGAACCGCTCTAGCACCCCCTCGTAGCCGAAATCGGGCGAGGTGGAGGAAAACACCGCACCCAGGGCGGTGGTGGCGAGCATGGCGACCACCGCCTCGACCGTGTTGGGCAGGTAGGCCGCCACACGGTCCCCCGGCTCCACGCCCAGCGCCTGCAACCCGCCGGCGGCTTGCGCCACCATTTCGTAAAGCTCGTTGTAGGTGACCGTGCGGCGGGGAGCGGCCTCCCCCTCGGCGATCAGGGCGGGCAGTTCGTCGCGCACCCGGAGCAGGTGCTGGGCGAAGTTGAAGCGGGTGCCGGGAAACCATTGCCGGTCGGGCTCGAAGCGCACCACCGGCATGGAGCGATCCCCCAGCACCGCGCGGTGTTCGGCGCGGGTCATCACCTCCGCGTCCAGCCACGCCTCCTCCCAGAAGGTTTCCAGGTTGTCGATGCTCCAGCGCTGCAGCGTCCCGTATTCCCCGTCGGGAATGTCGTGCCGGGCGCGCAGGGCCAGCAGGAAACTGTACAGATTGGAACTCACCACCCGCTGGCGGCTCGGCGTCCAGAGCGGTTGGGACATGGCCTGCTCTCGCTGCGGAAAAATTCGGCTGGAACGATGGACCCGCCGGCCTCCCTCCTCGGCAAAACCCTATCCATTCGGGGCTGGGGAGGCAAATCGGCGCGATTCGAGCCCGTTGGGTGTCCCTCGCGGCCCCGATGATGGGGCGCTCAACTCCCCTGACCGCTCCGGTAGGTCTCGAGGAATTGCGCGGCGAAAGGGGCGAAGCGGCCCTCGACGATGGCCTGGCGGGCCTGGCGCATCAGTTCCAGGTAGAAGTGCAGGTTGTGCCAGGTGTTCAGCCGCATGGAGAGGATCTCGCCGGCGACGTAGAGATGGCGCAGGTAGGCGCGGCTGTAATGGCGGCAGGCGGGGCAGGGGCAACCCTCGTCCAGGGGCGCGGGGTCTTCCCGATAGCGGGCCTGCTTGATGGACAGCTTGCCGTGGCGGGTATAGAGGGAGCCGTTACGGGCGTTGCGGGTCGGCAGCACGCAATCGAACAGGTCCATGCCCGCGCCGATGGCGGCCAGCAGGTCTTCCGGCTCCCCCATGCCCATCAGGTAGCGGGGCCGCTCCGCCGGCAGCAGGGGCGCCGAAAGGGCCACCGTCTCGTGAATGGCGGCGGTGGATTCCCCCAGGCTCAGACCCCCGAGGGCGTAGCCGTCGAAGTCCAGCGCCACGATCTCCTCGCTGCTCCGGCGGCGCAGCACCTCCGAGGTGCCCCCCTGGGTAATCCCGAACAGCGCGCCCTTTTGCGGGCCGTCCTGCCGGTCATGGGCCGCCTTGCAGCGGGCGGCCCAGCGGCTCGTGAGGGCCAGCGCCTCGGACAGCTCCCCTTCCGCCGCGGTGGCGGGCAGCGGCCGGTCTAGGCACATGAAGATGTCGGCGCCCAGCGCCCGCTGGATCTCGACAGCGCCTTCCGGCGAGAGAAAGAGCCGGGTGCCGTCCAGGTGGCTGCGGAAAGCCACGCCCTCCTCGCTCACCCGGTTCAGGCCGGAGAGGGAGACCACCTGGAAGCCGCCGCTGTCGGTGAGGAGCGGCCCGTCCCAGTGCATGAAGCGGTGCAACCCGCCCAGCCGGCGGATGGTCTCCTCGCCGGGCCGGAGGTGGAGATGGTAGGTGTTGGCCAGCAGGATGCGTGCGCCGAGCCCCTCCAGCTCTTCGGGCGTCATGGCCTTGACGGTGGCCTGGGTGCCGACCGGCATGAAGACGGGCGTCTCCACCACGCCCCGGCCGGTGCGCATCGAGCCGGCCCGGGCCTCGCCCTCCCGGGCCTGCACCTCAAAGCCGATCATGATCGGCCGCGGGCTCCCAGCGGTACTGGGCCAGATCCACTGTTCCGTTGCGGAAGCGCACCCCTTCCCCTTCCAGCAGGCGCCGCTGCCGCCGCTCGGGGCTGCCCACGGCTCTCGAGGGCGACGGAGCGCGGTGCGAAATGCGGCCCTGGGCGTTGATCACCCGATGCCACGGGAGTTCCATCCCGCGCGGGACGCCGGCCAGTGCCCGACCCACGTGGCGAGCGCTCCGGGGCGCTCCGGCGAGACGGGCGATCTGGCCATAGGTGGCCACCCGCCCGGGCGGGATGCGCCGGATCCAAGCGTAGACCCGCGCCCGAAAGGTGGCGCCATCGAGATCGCCGCCGGGGGCCGGAGATTGACGCTGCATGGGGAACGCCGGCGGATCGCCGTGGGTGAACGGCCTGAAGGATCGCAGGGATGGAGACGCTGTCCGTATTATCACGATACGCGGAAACGGAACCGCGCCTTGGCTCTCCGGCTGCCTATCGCCGGCTCCGCTCCATCGCCGGACGAGCCCCTTCCGCGGGCGGCCGAATCAGGCCCACATGTCGAAGGATTGCTTGATGTTCGGGCTCAACTCCGATTCCACCATGACCGAGATGGCGGTCAAAAAGGGCACGACCGCCGTTTTCAAGGCATTGAAGTACGCCGACCGGCTCGCCGGGTAGTCGGACTCGGCGATCTCGTGAAACTCGCCGTTGGCGCCGTGCAAGAATACCTTGAGATGGGGGTAGAGCGCCATCTTGCCGTCGCCTAGCGACAGGATGTCGTCGAAAGCCTCGTCCGCGAAGCCGACCAGGTAGCTGAAGCCCACCGTCCGGGTTTTGAAGACGAGGTAGCGGTCTTCCAGACTGAAGCTGA
Source organism: SAR324 cluster bacterium (assembly GCA_027296185.1). GTDB lineage: Bacteria > SAR324 > SAR324 > SAR324 > JACQKK01 > JAPUJL01. The sequence continues at coordinate 4,548 of JAPUJL010000418.1, forward strand.
ACCGGCGGACGATTTTGCTCATCATCGCGACGAACTCGTCGCGGACTTCGATGCCCCCCCAGAATTCGGCGTTCTTCCCGTTCATGATGGGGTGCATCGTCTTGTTGAAGCGCCGGTACGGACCCCGGTCGTTTTCCAGGGAGAGGTTGGTCATCTCCTCGAGCTTACTTTCGCGGAGTTGCTCCACCTGCTTCAGCGCCGCCTGCAGCGCCTCGCCGCTTAGCTCCTCGACCGGCTTGCCCAGCTCCGCCTGATAGGGGCGCAGCCATTCCAGCAGAAACTCCTTCTTCTTCTCATTGTAGTGCCACAACTGAGGAGCCTGGCTGAGCTTGAACATGTCCATCCGAACGTTGCGGTATTCGCCGTCGGGGTCCAATGCCTGGAGGTTGGCGAGAAATTTTTGTAGGATCGTATCGTCCGGGGAAAACGACAGCAGTTGCGCCAAGTTGCTCGACGTGTTGCGCACGAGTTTTTTCACGTGCGCCACGTACTCTTCCTCGGTGGCGAACTTGCCGGCGCCCGTTTTTTTGCGGAAGGCGGACAGGTTGATATTCTTCTCGGATCCGAAGGGAATTTCCGTGAGCGATTCCAGCTTCTTGCGCAGTTCTTCCAAGGGCTCCTCGGAGACGCGGAGGGCCTTGAGCTTCATCTCGACTTCGCTCAGCCCTTCGATCAGTCCCGGCTCTTGCACGTAGTCGGACAGGAGCCCCGCGACGACATCCAGGTACTCGTCGATCGCGGGTGCGAGCTCTTCCCGGGTTTCGAAGGCGACCGCTCCCGCTTCGGACTTATCGTAGACGGTGGAGAAATCGGATTTCTTGTCCATGGATCGCTCAGCGATGGGTGCGAAAGGAGCAGGGCAGGGGCTCGGGCTCCACTGGGCCCGCCTCGATCACCTAATTTTCGCGCCCCTGGATTTCCGGCGCGCCAGTCAAGGGGCGAGGGTTCCGTATCCCGTTGAGGCGGGCGCCAAGGGTCACCCCACAAGGCCGGCTTAAGACCCCGGCATTCTAAGCCACAATCCATTCCCGCGATCAAGGATGATTGCCGAAGTCGCCCTCAACGTTCCCCTCCGCAGCACGTTCGATTACCTGCTGCCCGAGGCGCAGGAGACTGCGGTGTCGCCCGGGTTGCGCGTGATCGTGCCATTCGGCCGGCGCCAGCTGACGGGTATCGTCGTGGGCCTCAAGGAGCGCTCGGCCCTACCGCCCGAACGCCTCAAGGTCATTCGGCGCATCCCTCGTCAAGAAACGGTTTTCTCCGACGAACTGTTTCGTTTCACCCGCTGGTTGGCCGAATATTACGTCTGCGGCTGGGGCGAGGTGCTCAACGCGGCGCTGCCTTGCGGCCTGGGCGCGCGATACCGCGTCGTGTACCGGCTCGGCCCTTCCGCGGCGGAAGGGGGCGCGTTGGAGAGGCTTTCCGCGGCCATGCGCGGATTCCTGGCCGCCCATCCCAGTTGGAGCGAGGCGCAATGGCGGCGCTCCGCCCAGACGCCGGAAGAGCGGGAGTGGCTGGCCCGGGAGAGCGATCCCGGCGGCGCGGTGGAGGCGGTCTACGAGTTCGACGGCGCCCCGCCCCTGCGCGAGGAGAAGTGGCTGCGGTTGCGCCCGGGCGCCGGCCGGCCGGACGAGCGGCGGCGGGACAAACCGACCCGCAAGGCGCAGGTGCTCCAACTCCTGCGGGACGACGGGGAAGTTTCCCTCACCCAGCTGGGGGCGCTGATGCCCTCCCCGAACCGGATCGTGAATGCCCTGGCCGCCGAGGGACACGTCGAGGTTTTCACCCGGCCCACCGAGATTCAGGCCGAAGCCCCCGAGCTTCCGCCCGCCGAGCCCTTCCACACCCTGACGCCCGACCAAGAGCCGGTGGTGGAGGCGATCCGGGGAGCCCTCGGTGAGGGTGTTTACCGGCCCTTCCTCCTGGAAGGCGTCACCGGCAGCGGCAAGACGGAGGTCTATTTGCACGCCGTGCACGAGGCCTTGCGCCTCGGCCGCACGGCCCTGGTGCTGGTGCCGGAAATCGCGCTGACGGCGGAGATTCTGCGGCGGTTCCGGTCCCGCTTCGGGCGGGACGTGGCGGTGCTGCACAGCGCCATGGACGACCGCCGGCGCCTCGCCGAATGGATGCGCGCCCGGCGAGGCGAGGCGAAAGTGGTGATCGGGGCGCGTAGCGCGGTGTTCGCGCCCTTGGCCGATCTGGGGCTGCTGATCGTCGACGAGGAGCACGACGGTTCCTATAAGCAGGACGAGACGCCGCGCTATCACGCCCGGGACGCCGCCCTGGTGCGGGCCCGGGAAAACGGAGCGGTGGTGGTGCTGGGCACGGCGACGCCTTCGATGGAATCCCTGCACAACGTGACCGTGGGCAAGCTGGAGCGGCTCGCCCTGCCCAACCGGGTGGCGAACCGCGCCCTGCCGGAGGTGGAGCTGATCGATTTGCGCACCGCGCGGCGGCGGAAGGGGAGCGCCCTGTTCAGCATGGATTTGGTCGATGCCCTGGGCGAAACGCTGCGCCAAGGGCAGCAGGCGATCCTGTTCCTCAACCGCCGCGGGTTCGCCCAGTTGATTCGCTGCGAAGGCTGCGGCGAGGCGATCCTCTGCCCCAACTGCAGCCTCTCGCTGGTTTACCACCGGGCGGCGGAGCGGCTGCGCTGCCACCATTGCGAATACGCCGCGCCCGTGCCGCCGGTTTGTCCCGCGTGCGGTGCGGCGGAACTGGCGGAATTCGGCTTGGGCACCGAGCGCATCGAGCAGGAAGTGGCGAAGCTCTTTCCCACCGCCCGCATCCTGCGCATGGACAGCGATTCCTTGCGCCGCCGGGGGGCGCTGGAGCGGATGATCGCCGGCATCCGCCGCCGGGACTACGACGTGATCATCGGCACGCAGATTCTCGCCAAGGGCCACGACTTTCCCCACATTACCCTGGTGGCGGCGGTGCTGGCGGATGTGGCGCTGAATCTGCCGGATTTCCGGGCCGCGGAGCGCACCTTCCAGATCCTGACCCAGATGGCCGGGCGCGCCGGGCGGGGCGATCATCCGGGGACCGTGATGATCCAGACTTACAAGCCCGATCACCACGCCCTGGTCTACGTGCGGGATCACAATACCGCGCGCTTCGCCGAAGCCGAGTTGGCCATCCGGGAGGCGACCCAGACCCCGCCCTTCACCCATCAGGTGATGATCTGGGTCAGCAGCACCGCCCCCGATCGCGCCGAGCGGCTGGCCCGCCAGCTGAACCGCCGGGTGCGCGCCGAGCGGGCGGAAGGGGTCGCGGTGCTGGGCCCGGCGGAGGCTCCGATCCGCAAGGTGAACCGCCGCTTCCGCTGGATGGTGCTGCTGCGCTCCACGTCGGTGGCCCGCATGCGCCGGGTCTTGACCAGGGTGCTGGACGACCCGGAATTCAAGGTCAACCATCCGGACCGGGTGGTGGCCGACGTGGACCCGCAGAGCCTGTTGTGAACCGCGCGGATTGCTGTGAACAGCGGGAGGCGGCCGGGCGCCGGAACCGAGGTTCGGTGCGAAGACCTACGTCCAGAGGAAGCGGCGCATGCGGATGTTGAGGATCAGGGCCACGCCGATCATCAGGGAGACCATGGAGGAGCCGCCGTAGCTGAAAAAGGGCAGGGGCACTCCCACCACCGGCAGTAGCCCGACCACCATGCCGATGTTCACCAGCACCTGGGCCGTGACAATCGAAACGACCCCCATGATCAGGAAGGCGCTGAAGCGGTCCCGCGTCTGATATAGGATCAGCAGTCCGCGCAGAATCACGAGCCCGTATAGGCTCATCAGCACCAGTACCCCGGCGAAGCCCCACTCTTCCGCGTAGATCGAAAACAGGAAGTCCGTGTGCCGCGCGGGCAGAAAGTTCAGCGCGCCCTGGGTGCTGTTGCCGTAGCCCTTGCCCCAGAACGCGCCCGAGCCGATGGCGATCTTGGACTGGATCACGTGATAGCCCGCGCCGAGGGGGTCCTGATCCGGATCGAGGAAGGTCAGCAGCCGCTTCTGCTGGTACGGCCGCAGCACGTGGGAGATGTAGGGGCGGAAGGAGCGCTCCGCGATCGACGCGAGATAGCCATCCGCACCCGCCGCGTCTTCCGTGAAGATCGCCTCCCGCAACTCGTTGCGGGTGGAGAACTCCCGCGCCAGCGCCGCGCGGGCGCGCTGCACGATTCTCTCGCTCGCTCCCCGCTCCTGGAGCAGCTCCGGCAGTTGGGGCGGGATGCGGTAGGTGCCCAACTGAAACGAGGCCATCAGCACCACAACGGCGATCAAGGCGGCGCCGGTCAGGGTCAGCAGCAGCCGGATGCGGATCCCCGCCAACAGCAGCACGGGGGCCGTGCTGAGCAACAGCAACACGGCCGTGCCGAGGTCCGGCTGCCGTACGATGAGAAACACGGGCACCAGCAGGATCAGCACCGGCACGGCCAACTGCTTCAGCCCCAGCCCGCCCGGCCGGCCGCTGTCCCGCAGGTGGTAGGCGACGGCCAGCACGGTGGTCAGCTTGGCGAATTCGGAGGGTTGAATGGCCACGGGCCCGATGTTGAACCAGCGATTCACGCCGCTTCCGGAACCATCGAAGAGAATCAGCGTCCCCAGGATCGCCACCATGACCCCCTGGATCACGTAGGACCATCCGCCGATGGTTCGGAAATCCACCAGCACGGCCAGGAAGGCCAGTATGAGGGCCACGCCGACCCAGGTGAGTTGCCGGGTCCAGTAGACCGTCGCTCCGCCGAAGCCCTGGGAGGCGGAATGGATGGAAAGCAACCCGATGCCGGTGATGGCCAGCACCAGCAACAGCAAATACCAATCGAAATTGGAAAGCAGCCTGCGGTCGAACATCGCTAACGAATCCGGCTGAAATCGCCGTAAGGAACCGCGTTACGGAGGGCGGCGCAAACCGCCCGGTTTTGCCCCGTCAGGCGGCCTTTTGTGCCGCTGAGCCCCAATTTTTTCTCCGTGCCGTCTTTGCCCGCCCAGCGCTTTTTTGTATACTCGAACCGGGCACCGCCGGCACGCAAGGGCACACCTACGAGGAATTCTCCCAATCTGTACCAAAGCCTGTGGGAGAAAAACAGGCCTCCCCGGGCGGTGGCGGCTCAGACGAAGGGCGATCGGAGCATGGCGGGAGAGCAATCGGAAACCCAGCGGCCGCTGCGGATATTGCTGGCCAAGGCCGGCCTGGACGGTCACGACCGGGGCGTTCACGTGATCGCCGCCGCGCTCCGCGATGCGGGCATGGAAGTGATCTATACCGGCCTGCGCCAGACCCCGGAGGCCATCGTCCGCGCGGCGATTCAGGAGGACGTGGACGCGATCGGCATCAGCGTCCTCTCCGGTGCCCACATGACCCAGTTCACCAAGGTTCTGCAGACCATGCGCGACGAGGAGTTGGGCGACGTGCTGCTGTTCGGCGGCGGGATCATTCCCGAGCGGGACAAGCAGGCTCTGGAAGCCGAGGGCGTGGGGCGCCTGTTCGGCCCCGGGACGCCCCTGGAGGAGATCGTGCAGTACCTCGAGGCGGAGTTGGGCCATGGCTAGCGCGCTCGGACAAATCGGCGGAGCCGCGCAGGCTCCCGCTGGCCTTCGGCACGCAGCGCCGCTTCGCTGGGGCGAGATGGCGCGCCCCATCGTGGCGCTGGCGCCCATGGACGGCATTACCGACAGCGCTTACCGGCAGGTGGTGCGGTGCATCGATCCGGGCGTGGTGCTGTTCAGCGAGTTCACCAGCGTCGAGGGTTTCCTGCGCAGTGGCCGCGTGCGCCGCCGGCTCGACTTCAAGCCGGAGGAACATCCCTACTTCGTGCAGTTGTTCGGCAGCGACCCCGAGGCGTTCGCGGAGGCCACCCGCGCCCTGGAGCAGCAGGGGGTGATGGGGATCGACATCAACATGGGCTGCCCGTCCAAAAAGATCGTCCACTCCCAGCACGGCAGCGGCCTCATGCGCGACGTGGGCGCCGCGTGCCGCATCGTGGAGCGGGTGGCGGCGCTGGGGCGACTGGAAACCTCGGTCAAGACCCGGCTGGGCTGGCAAGACAGCAGCGGACTGATTTCCTTCGCCAAATCCCTCGAGAGCGCCGGGGCCTCGCTGATCACGATCCACGGCCGCACCTACGGCCAACGGTTCTCCGGCACGGCCGACTGGGCGCCCATCTATCGCCTCAAGGAGGCGCTCTCCGTGCCGGTGCTGGGGAACGGCGACGTCCGGAGCCGCAGCGACGGCCAGGCGAAGCTGGGCAACCTGGACGGCTTCATGATCGGCCGCGCGGCGATCGGCAACCCCTGGGCCTTCGTCGCCCGGGGACCCGGCGGCCCGCCCGCCTGGCGGGAGAAGGCCGCGGTGATCGCCACCCACTACCGTCTGCTGCGGGAAATCAAGCCGGAGCGGATCGCGCTGCTCGAGTTTCGCAAGCACGTGGCCGAGTACGTGCGCGGGTTCGACGACGCCAAGGCGGTGCGGTGGGAGATCATGAGCGCGCCCGACGACGCCACGCTCCTGCGCCGGGTCGAGGCCCTGGCCTGGCTGGACGAGGCCCTGCCTCGGGCGAGCTGATCCATGAAAGAGGAATCGCCGGAGCGGATCATCGCCGAGCTGGAGCCGCTGCTGCTGCCGCGGCGGGTGAGCCGGATGCAGGCCGTGCTGGACGCCCGCAGCGATCACGTGGCGTTCGTGTTCGAGCAGCTGGTGGACCCCCACAATCTGAGCGCGGCGTTGCGCAGCATCGACGCCTTCGCCTTTCAGGACGTTCATCTGGTGAACCCCGCGGCGCGAATCGGGTTTTCCCGCCGCATCGCCCAGGGCACCGAAAGGTGGCTCACCGTGCACGACCACGAGAGCCCGGAAGCGTGCGTGGAGGCCCTGCACGAGGCGGGCTACCGGGTGCTGGCGGGCCATATGGAAGCGGGTCCGCCGGTGCCATTGGACGAGCTGGATTTCCGCCGGCGCCACGCCCTGGTGTTCGGCAACGAGCACGAGGGGGTGAGCGATCAGGTGCTGACCCTCGCCGACGGCACTTTCCGCATCGACATGCTGGGGTTCGTGGAGAGCCTCAATCTGTCGGTGGCTGCGGCCATCGCGGCGTTTCATGCCCGGCGGGAAATCGACCGCCTCCGCGCGGAAGGGGGCGACGAGGCGGCCTTCCGGCTGCCGGAGGCGCGGCGGCGGGAAATCTACGCCGCGTGGCTCAAGCGCTCCGTGCGCCTGGCGGACAAAATTCTCGAGAACGTGCCGCAGAGGGTTGGCGCGTGAACAACTTTCAACCCAGAGCGGGCGGCCGCGGCAATGCCGAAGGTGCGCGGCCCACGGCATCGAATCGCGGGACAGGTGGATGGGGATTGTAGTCCAGAAATTCGGAGGCACCAGCGTCGGCAACGGCGAGCGCGTCCGCAACGTGGCCCAGATCGTGGCCGCCTCTTTCCGGAAGGGCCCGGTGATCGCCGTAGTCTCCGCCATGAGCGGAGGCGTCAAGAGCGAAGGCACCACGAGCCTGATCCTCAAAGCCTCGCGGGCGGCCACGCAAGGCGAGCCGTTCCAGGAGGCGCTTAAGCAGATCGAGGACGACCACCTCGCCGCACTGGAAACCGCGGTCTCCACGCCCGGATTACGGGCGGAGCTGGAAGCCTTCGTGCGGGAAGAACTGACCCGGTTGTCCAACCTGCTGGAGGCGATCGCGGTGCTCCGCGAGCTTTCCCCCCGCTCCCAGGATTTACTTTTGGCGACGGGAGAGCGGCTGTCCGCGCGGCTGTTGGCGGCCAGTCTGCAGGACGGTGGCACCGAGGCGGTCTACACGGACCTGTCGGATGTGGTGGACGAGGGCGAGCGCGAGATCGATCCGGCTTTCTTTACCCGGCTTCAGGGCAAGATGGCCGAGCGCTGCACGCCACAACCGGACGCCGTGACGGTGGTGACCGGGTTCTTCGGGATCGCCCCCGGGGGGCTGCTCCACGCGGTGGGCCGCGGCTATTCGGATTTCACCGCCGCCATGATCGCCGCCGGACTGGGGCGCAAGCAGGTGGAGGAGTTGCAGGTGTGGAAGGAAGTGGACGGCATCTTCACCGCCGATCCCCGCCGGGTTCCCACGGCCCGGGTGCTCGCCCGCATTTCGCCCACGGAGGCCGCCGAGCTGACCTACTTCGGTTCCGAGGTGTTGCACCCGTTCACCATGGAGCGCGTGGTCTCCGCCGACATCCCCATCCGGATCAAGAACACCTTTAAGCCGGAGAACGACGGCACGTTGATCCTGCCCCAGCGGGAGAAGCCCGCCGCGCGGGTGACCGCGGTCACGGCCAAGCGCGGGATCACGATCGTGACGGTGCAGTCCAACCGCATGTACAACGCCTACGGCTTTCTGGCGGGGGTGTTCCAGGCCCTGGCAGAGATGGGGGTCGTGGTCGATCTGGTCTCCACGTCGGAGGTCAGCGTCTCGTTCACCCTGGACCGCGAGGACCGCTTGGATCGGCTGCGGGGCGGGCTGGAGCGCTTCGGCACCGTGGACGTAGAGACGGGCCGCGCCATCCTGAGCATGGTGGGGGAGGGAATGAAGTTCGTTCCGGGCACGGCGGGGCAGATGTTCAGCGCCCTGGGCAGTGCGGGGGTGAACATCGAAATGATTTCCCAGGGCGCCTCCGAGATCAACATCTCCTGTGTAATCAAGGAGGAAGACACCGAGGCGGGCTTGCGTGCGGTGCACCGGAGCTTCCTCGAAGCGCCATGACCCGGGCGGAGGTGGCCAAGCTGTACGGCAAGCTGGCCAAGGCCATGCCCGAGCCGCGCTCCGAGTTGGAGTTCCGCGATCCCTATCAGTTGTTGGTGGCGGTGATCCTCAGCGCCCAGGCCACCGACCGCTCGGTGAACCGCGTCACCGAATCCCTCTTCCGCGAGGCCCCCACGCCGGAATCCATGCTCGCGCTCGGCGAGGCGTGGCTCCGGAAGCGCATCCGCGAAATCGGCCTGGCCAACGGCAAGGCCCGCAACATCGTTGCCACCAGCCGCGCCCTGCTGGAACGACACGGAGGTACGGTGCCCGCCGAGCGGGCGGCGCTGGAGGCGCTTCCCGGCGTGGGCCGCAAGACGGCGAACGTGGTGCTCAACGTCGCCTTCGGTCAACCGACCATCGCCGTGGACACCCACGTGTTCCGGGTGGCCAACCGCACCGGCCTGGCGCCGGGCAAGGACGTGCGGGAGGTGGAGCGGCTGCTGCTCGCGGCGACCCCCAAGCGCTTCCTCCAACACGCCCACCACTACCTGATTCTCCATGGGCGGCACGTCTGCAAGGCGCGGAAACCCGACTGCCCCGCTTGTCCCATCGCAGAGATGTGCGCCTATCCGGACAAGGTATCGGAGCAAGACGCTGCGCCGGCCAGCCCCGTAACAGCCAGCCGGGCAAAAGCCGGCCCCGCAACAGCTCCTTCCGTAACAGCCGCTCTCAGAGGAAGTAGGCCTCAGAGGAAGTAGGCATAGTCGGGGCGACCGGGGGAAGCGCTCCACCTGACCTCGGTGCGGCCGTCCCAGAGTTGCTTGGCCTGCACGAGCAACCGCTTGACGGCGGCCGCTTCCTTCGAAGAAGCGGCGGCCTTGGCCTGAGCGCTGCCTCGGGCGATGAGCTTCTGCAAGCGCTGGGAACCCTCCGCGTCCCGGCCCAAATAGACCTCCACCGCCCCGATCCGATAGAGCGCCTGCAGGGCGGCCAGTCCCTTCAGGGCGGGCAGCCGCTTGCTCAACACCTTCAGGGCGTATTGCAGTACCCGCTTTTCCTGCTCCCCGTCGCCCCGGGCCTTGTGCATCAGTGCGGTGCGCAGGGCGTATTCGGGCAGCCGGCGCCGCTCCGGAGCGAACGCCCGGTGGCCGGTGAGCAGCAGTGCCTCCGCCGATTGGATGGCAAGTTGGTAGGCGGTGTAGGCCAGCTCCACGCTACGCGCGGGTTGGTTGATGATCTCCCGCAGGGTGCCCTTGAGCCGCTTGCCCTTCATCCGCCCGGAGACGGTCTCGCGCGAGTCGTGCAGCGGCCCGAACGCCGCCGAATCCACAGCGAAGTAATCCGCCTCGCTGCTGGCGAACAGGCAGCCGGGGCAGACGAACACCTCTTGGGCGATGTACTGCACTGGCGGCAATCCCCCGGCCGGATCGGTGACGTGGGGCAACAGGAACAGGTCGGGCTTCGCCTTGCGCCCCTGGCGCTGAATGCCATGCGCCGTGAACCGCTTCGGTTGGCCGTGCAGGGCGCAGGAAAGCTCCAGCGGCTGCCAGATGGATGCCTGCTCGCCGTTACCGGCGCCCGGCGAGACCAGGGCCTCGGGCGTCCAGCCCTCCACCGCCACCGCGAGGAAAAGCGCGCCGTCGGGAGTGTCGAAGGGGACGAACGCCGCCGCGCCCTGGGGCGGCTCCTGGGCGCCGCGGGCGGTCTGCGGAATGCCCGCGGTAATGTTGAGGCCCTGCTCGGATAGCGCCCGGCGGGCCTCGCCGCAAATGATGTTGACCAGCTCCCCCGTGGAATCGACCACGTCGTCGTCGAGCCGGGCGGGCGCCTCGCCGAACATATTTCCCACCACGCTTAGAATTCCCGGCTCGGAAAAACCGAGGCACAGCCAACCCGCGATGTCGCCCGAGAAAGCGATGGACGCCGAGACCGCCTCGCCCGGCGGCCGCTCAAGGGTCGGGCTGCCGGCGGTGGCGCGGGTCTGCGCCATGGTCAGCATCACCTTTTCGGTGGCCGCGACGATCGGAGCCAGCAGGTCGGCGCTCATGTCAAGCGTCGTCGTGGTTGGTGCCGGTGCATTGCAACGGGCCGCCCCCCATTTCGATGGGCGCCGCCGGTGATCCCCCGAATGTCCTCACCGCGTGGTGGCGCCCCTCGGTGCAGCCTACGCAGTAGCCATGCCGCCACGGGATGGCTTACCTTGCTAAAGGACCCGGTGGGTGGTGACAAGGAAAAAGGAGCCGCGGTCCACTCGAGCGGGCATTTCCCCTTGGCGGCCGATGCGCAAACTGATTCTGCTGCTGATCCTGCTCCTGACCGTAAGCGGGGTGTGGATTGTCTTCGGCACCCAGGGTCCGGAATCGGGGTGGGCGAAGGCGCTCTACCTGACCCATATCTGGGGCGGGCTGTTCTTCGTGGTCGTGTTTCCCATGTATGTTTGGGATCACGTCTCGGCCAATCGCGCCTGGTTGCGGGTGGCGGCCTGGGTGACGGTCTCCGGTGCCGGGCAACTGACTTCCGGCGTCTTGCTCATCGTGAGCGGCATCGTCCTGCTGCTCTATGGCGCCCAGGCCTGGCAGGGGCTGCGCGACCTCCACCATTGGCTGACCTACCTGCTGGTGGGCTTGCTGGCCGTCCACTTCCTCAGTCCGAAGCGGCCCGGCGGATAGGGCGCCGCTCCCCGTCAGCCGGTCTCCGAGGCGGGCTCGTCGACTTCCGGAGCGACGGGCTGCAGCCGAATTTCGTCGAAGGCAAAGGTGGTGCGCAGGAGCAACCGCTCCTCCCCATCCCGGATTTCCATGAGCCGCACTTCCACCTCGGGATTGTCCGCCTGCTCTTCCTCCGGCTCCTCCCCCTCCTCGAATTCGATCCGCAGGGACAACCGATCGTGGCCCAGCACAACGGTCAGGTGCCGGGTGAGTTCCGTCCGTTCCTCGAACTGCCGCACGCTGCCGGCGAAATGTACCTCGCCATGGCCGCTTTGCGCGGAGAAATCCACCTCCTGCCCGTGCAGGTTGCGGAAGAACACTCCCAGGTTGAATGCGAGCATGTCGAATGTGACTGTCTGTGCCGATCCGTTTCCACGCTTCCCGCCCCGGCGCCGGGCCGTCATTCAGCCCGGTCGCACAGGTTCCCCTCAGCCCCGCCCGCCCGGGCGGGAGAAGGTCTTCCACCGCTCCCGGTAATAGTTCAGCGGGGCGTCGCCGCGCTCCCGGCCTTCTTCCGCCAGCCGCAGCGCCATGTCCGCGGCCGCCTCGGCCTTGTCCGGCTGGTCGGCGCGGTCATACGCCTCGGCCAGGGTATCCCAGATATAGGCCGCTTGGCGGAGCTCGCTGGCCCGCTCGGCCAGGCGCAGCCCTTCCCGCACCGCCGCGCGCCCCGCTTCGGGCCGGGTGACCAGCAGCCAGGCCAGATTGTTCTGGGCCTGGGGATCCTCGGGCCGCCAGATGAGGATCAGACGGAAGTACCGCTCGGCCGATGCGAAGTCGGACTTGCGGAACGCCTCGGAGGCCAGGTACTGCACCCCCTCCAGTTCCGCGGCGGTGGGCTCCTGGATCGAATCCAGCCGGTCGGCGAGATAACCGTCGGCGAAAAGGGGCAGCCAGCGCGCCCCGCCCAGCAGGGGCTGAGCTACCACACAGACGGCCAGCAGGCTCAGCACGGCCATCTTGATCCGCCGCACCCGCCGGTCGTGCTCCTC
>JAPUJL010000419.1 GCA_027296185.1 SAR324 cluster bacterium
AAGCGATCCGAAACGATCGCCAGCCTGCTGTCGGGAGGGTCCCTGCTTGCCGCTGAGCCGTAGCGGGAATTCGCCTGGATTTTCCGACCGCCTCACCCGGCCTGGCTGGCCGTTGGCCGTGGGGGGACCGTTACATCCATGGGAACGCCCCCATCCCCGATTCGGTAACGAGACGGCCCGGTGACTCCACAGAAGCCCTCCGCGACGCTGCGTACCCTCGAGACGCGCGGGCAGCGCTTTGGGGGAACCCTGCCTTGACCGTCCTCGAATAAGCTTGGTATCGTCGCGGCGATTTCCCACCCGGTTTACCCGGAACCGAATCCTATCGAGAAGGAGACCCCTATGGGACCACTTGCCGGCGTCAAGGTGGTGGAGTTGGCGGGGATCGGCCCGGCTCCCTTTTGCGCCATGGCCCTCTCCGACATGGGGGCGGAGGTGCTGCGCGTCGATCGCACGGTGCCTTCCGGGCTCGGGATCGGCCTGGAGACGAAATACGAAACCCTCAAGCGCGGGCGGCGCTCCGTGGCGGTGGATTTGAAGAATCCCCAGAGCGCCGAGGTGGTGCTCCGGCTCGCCGAGGGAGCCGATGCGCTGATCGAGGGGTTTCGGCCGGGGGTCATGGAGCGGCTGGGGATCGGGCCGGAAGAATGCCTGAAGCGCAATCCCAAGCTGGTCTACGGGCGCATGACCGGCTGGGGCCAGGACGGCCCCATGGCGGGGGACGTGGGCCACGACATCAATTACATCGCCTTGGCCGGCGCCCTGGGCTGCATCGGTGCCAATGGCGGACCGCCCATCCCGCCCCTGAACCTGGTGGGCGATTTCGGCGGTGGGGGCATGTTCCTGGCGTTCGGCGTCGTCAGCGCGCTGTTCGAGACGGCCCAGTCGGGAAAGGGCCAGGTGGTCGACGTGTCCATGACGGAAGGGGCCGCCTACCTCATGTCCAGCATCTACGGGATGTTCGCCTCGGGAGCCTGGAAGCCCGAGCGGGGCACGAACATCATCGATGGGGGGGCGCACTTCTACGGCGTCTACGAGACCGCGGACGGCAAGTACGTGACCATCGGCTCCATCGAACCGAAGTTCTACGCCCAGCTGCTCGAGCGGGTGGGACTGGCCGGCGAGGAACTGCCGGACCAGTTCGACCGGGAGCGTTGGCGGGAGATGCGGGGCCGGCTGGTGGAAATCTTCAAGGGGCGCACCCGGGACGAATGGTGCGGCATCATGGAAGGCGCCGAGATTTGTTTCGCTCCGGTACTGGGCATGGACGAGGTAAAGACGCATCCCCACAACGCGGCCCGCGCGTCGTTCATCGAAATCGATGGCGTCGTTCAGCCCGCGCCCGCGCCCCGGTTCAGCCGCACGGTACCCGAGTGCGCGAAAGGACCCTCGCGGGACGGTCAGCAGACGACGGAAGCGCTACGGAGTTGGGGCTTCCAGGAGGAGGAAATCCAGCGCCTCCTGGAGGCGGGCGCGGTGCGGCAGGCCTGAACCCGAGGCGGCGATTCCGGCCGGCGATTTCTTCGACGCACCGGGCGGGGGCGTTCCACCGGCCCAGCCCTAAAGTGCGACGGACCTCGCGGAGCGATCCGGCTTCCGGACGCACAGCTCGAATGACCCGGCAGGGGCGGGCTCGAACGAACCGGCATCCGGGCCGCCCGCCTCGCCCCGGCGGCGCACAACCGGCTTCAACGGAAGGACAGACCCCATGAGCCAGACGGTCAGCTATCGAAGGGAAGGCACCATCGGCGTGATCACGGTGGACAATCCGCCCGTCAACGCCCTGTCGCAAAGCGTGCGCCAAGGGCTGATGGACTGCGTGGCGGAACTGGCCGCGGACGAGGGGGCCGCCGGGGGGGTGCTCATCTGCGAAGGGCGCACGTTCATCGCCGGCGCGGACATCAAGGAGTTCGGCAAACCCCCGCAGGAGCCCCCTTTCGGCACGGTGATGGCGGCCATGGAAAACCTGCGGAAACCCCTGGTCGCCGCGATTCACGGAACGGCGTTGGGCGGGGGGCTGGAAACGGCCCTCTGCTGCCACTACCGCTGCGCCGTGGCATCGGCGCAGGTGGGCCTGCCCGAAGTGAAGCTGGGCCTGCTGCCGGGAGCCGGAGGCACCCAACGGCTGCCGCGGTTGGTCGGAGTGCGTAAAGCGTTGGAGATGATCGTGTCGGGCGACCCGATCGGCGCGGAAACGGCGTTCGAGCTGGGGGTCGTCGACCATCTCGTCGAGGGCGATCTGCGCGCGGGCGCCCTGGCTTACGCGGAATCCCTGGTAACCGAAGGCCGGCCTTTTCGCAAGGTGCGCGATCTGGACGACAAGATTCAGGAGGCGCGCGAGAATCCGGGCGTGTTCGAGGAATTCCGCAAGAGCGTAAGCCGGAAGATCCGCGGCTTCGAGGCGCCCGACGCCATCATCGAATCGGTGCGGGCGGCGGTGCAACTGCCCTTCGACGAGGGGCTCGCCAAGGAGAAGTCGCTGATCGACAGGTTGATGCCGGGCGTGCAGTCCATCGCGCAACGGTATCTCTTCTTCGCGGAACGCGAGGTGGCGAAGATTCCCGACGTGCCGCGGGATACCCCGGCCCTCCCCATTCGTAAAGCCGCGGTGGTCGGTGCCGGTACCATGGGCGGCGGGATCGCCATGTGCTTCGCCAACGCGGGCATCCCGGTAATCCTCACCGACGCCGGGGAGGAGGCGCTGAACAAAGGGCTGGAGACCATCCGCGCCAACTACGCCTCCACTGTGTCGAAGGGCCGGCTGGAGCAGGGGGAAATGGATCGCCGCATGGCGCTGATCCAGCCGACGGTGGATCGAGAGCGGCTGGGCGAGGCGGACATCGTCGTCGAGGCGGTGTTCGAGGAGATGGCGCTGAAGAAGGAGGTCTTCGCGGCACTGGATAAGGTTTGCCGCCCGGAAACGATCTTGGCGACGAATACTTCGACCCTGGACGTGGACGAGATCGCCGCGGTGACCTCCCGGCCGGGCAAGGTGATCGGCGCCCACTTCTTCAGCCCGGCCAACGTCATGCGCCTGTTGGAA
>JAPUJL010000042.1 GCA_027296185.1 SAR324 cluster bacterium
GAACTAAACGGTTTACGCGTACCCCGCCAACTATCCGTTTGCGACAGCTCGCCTGACATCGGACGTTGGGCGCATCATCGCTTGCCGCCTGTCATCCGCCGATCTCTCGCCCGCTTGCGATTGTCCGCTATTTTCCTAGTATTTTCCTAGTGGCCCGGATTTGCTAAACTGACGCCGGTATCCTGGCCGTTTCCTTCCGAGCGGCGTGGCGATTCCGCAATCCGGGTTGTGCTTGATGGAATACGAGGAACCCCGGCGCATCGTTCTCGAACGATTTCTCAATCGGATGGAGGCCTACGCCTTCTATCATTTCCTTGACGCCCAGGGGCTGCCTGTCTCCATCAGCGACCCCCAGTTGAGCAGCGCCCTGGGTGAGATTCCCTTCGTCGAGATCACCACGGCACTGCATCTGGAAGACGCCTCGCGGCTGGGAGAAGCCAAAGCGCTCATCGAGCATTACCGCTCGGGCCTGCCCGGGGTGCGGGGGGTTACCTGGACCTGCCCGGGCTGCGGGGAGGTGCACGAGCCCATGTTCGGCGCCTGCTGGAACTGCGACACGGCACGTCCCTGAGGCAGCGCCTTCTTGCTTACACCGACCTCCCTACACCGAAGCGGTCGCCATGGCTGAACAGCAATCCCAGCAAGAAATCGACGAGGAGGAATGGAACGACACTGCGAACTGGCGCTTTAGCCTTTTCTACTACAGCGAGCGCGATAGCCGCCCCTGGGTACCCAAACGCAGCATGTTCGGCCGGCGCCGCTTCGGCGGCACGCCGAACTTCGCCAAGAAATCCGCCCGCCAGTACATGATGATCATACTGGGCGTGGCCTTTGTGTTCTTCCTGCTGATGGCCTCGCTGGGCCGCGGTTGAGGTTCCCCTCCGGCGGTGCCGCTGCGGCAGCGTTGCTCGTCTTCCCGTAGCCGATAGCCGCTTGCCGGTGGTGTCATAGCGCTTCCTTGCGGGAAAGAGAAAGCCGGCCGGCGCGATCCGGCTCCAATACTCTGACCTGCACCAGATCCCCCGGTTTGGCGACCTCGCTCATGCGATCGACCCGTCCGGCGGTCCATTCCGAGATGTGCACCAATCCGTCCTGCCCCCGCACGCGCACGAACGCGCCGAACTCCTTCACCCCCGTGACGACGCCCTCGTAGATGCGGCCGACCTCGAGGCTGCCCGCCACCTCCAGCACCGCTTCCCGGCCCGCATGGAGGGCATCGCGGGTGGGGGCGTAGATGCGGACGCTACCGCTGTCCGCCACTTCCACGCGCACACCGTGCTCGCGCTGAATTTCCTGAATTGTGCGCCCGCCGGGGCCGATAAGGTCACGCACCCGTTGCGATGCGATGGACAGCGACGCGATGACCGGTGCGTTGGGCTTCAACTCCGGACGCGGACGCTCCAGCACCTTGCCCATCTCCGCGAGAATGTGCAGCCTCCCCTGCCGGGCCTGCTCGAATGCCTTGGCCATCACCTCGGGCGGCAGGCTGCCGACCTTGTTGTCCATCTGAATGGCCGTCACGCCCTCCGCCGTGCCGGCGACCTTGAAATCCATGTCTCCCAGATGGTCCTCGTCCCCCAGGATATCGCTGAGTATCACATGCCGCTCACCCTCCCTGATCAGGCCCATCGCGATTCCAGCCACCGGCGCCGCGATCGGCACGCCGCCGTCCATCAGGGCCAGGCAGCCGCCGCACACTGTCGCCATGGAGGAGGAGCCATTGGACTCGCTGATTTCCGAGACCAGCCGCACGGTATAGGGAAAGGCATCTTCCCCCGGCACGACGGCCGCCAGCGCCCGCCGCGCGAGGGCGCCGTGGCCCACCTCTCGCCGGCCCGGCCCGCGAAGGGGGCGCACCTCACCGACGGAGTAGGGAGGGAAGCCGTAGTGCAGCAAGAACCGGTCGAAGGTCACACCCTCGATCGATTCGACCCGCTGGCGGTCCTGCTGGGTGCCGAGGGTCAGGGATACCATGGCCTGAGTTTCACCGCGGGTGAAAAGCGCCGACCCGTGGGTAGCCGGCAGCCAGTCCACCTCGATCGCGATGGGGCGGATCTCTTCCGGCCCGCGGCCGTCCACGCGTTTGCCCTCGGCGAGCACCTGCTCCCGCAGCAGCTCCGCTTCCAAATCGGCCAGCATCCCCTCGGCCGCTTCGCCGTTGGCCTCCTGCCCGTTCCCGCGTCCCGCGCCGCGCTCCGGCAATTCCGCGATCACCGCTTGGCGCACCTCCCGCATGGCGGCACGGCGGGCCTGCTTTTCTGGGATGGCCAGGGCGGTCGCCAGGCGCTGGCGCGCCTGCTCTCGCCAGGCCGGGTCGAACGCTGGCGGATCTTCGGGCTCGGGCAGGGGCACTTTCTCCCGGCCCGCGGCCTCGCGAAGCTTATCCAGCGCTGCCAACAGCGGCTGCACGGAATCCTGTGCGAACGCGAGCGACTCCAGCACCTCTCCGTCCGGCATCTGCTGCGCCCCCCCTTCGAGCATCACCACACCTTCCCGGCTGAAGGACGCCACCAGATCCAGTGTCGAGCGCGACAATTGCTCGAGCGCCGGAAGCGCCACCAGGGAGCCATCGCAGCGCCCAACGCGAATCGCCGCCAGCGGTCCGCGCCAGGGTATTTCCGATAGATGAAGGGCCGCGGCCGCGGCGATCATGGCCAGCACGGGCGCGTCGGAACGGACGTCGTAGCTGAGCACCGTCGTGATGACCTGGGTTTCCAGCCGATAGGCCTTGGGGAAGAGCGGACGGAGGGAGCGGTCGCAGAGCCGGCTGGCGAGCACTTCGCGCTCCGAACTGCGGCCTTCCCGGCGCAGGAAGCCACCCGGAATCCGGGCCACGGCGGACATGTACTCGCGGTGATCGACCGTGAGCGGAAGAAAGTCCCGCGCTGGCGCCCCTG
>JAPUJL010000420.1 GCA_027296185.1 SAR324 cluster bacterium
CCCCTTGCCGATGGGCGAAGCCCCTAGGTGGTTCGGGCGAAGCGCGGCGCTAGGTGGGGACAGCCAGGTTGAGGCTCCGCCCCACGGCGGTGCGCCGCTCGTGCAGCCGCAAGGCGATGCCCCGCACCACCAGGATCGCCAGCGCCGTCAGCACCAGGTCGAGCAGATCGACGGCCAGCGTCGCCTGGGAGGCGGCGAGCAACGCATCGAGCGTATCGGCCTGGACGCTGAGTTGCATGGAAATCCGCCCCACTACCCACTCGAGGATGACCAGGCCCCACCACCATCCCAACAGCCCGGGCGCCCGACCCTGTTTCCAGTCCTCGCCCCCTTCCGGCACCGCGCCGGGTGCGCTGGCCAGCCAGACCTCCTTGACGACCTGGTAGGGGCGGAACAGGTTCATGACCGGTACGAACCACCAGCCCACCGCCCAGCCCGGCGTGAAGCGCAGGCCCGCCGCACCCAGCACGCGCACCTGCCGGTTGGCCCGGTACACCCAGAGCAAAAAGGCGATGGCGGCCACGGCGTACATCACGACCTGCATGCCCGCGATGGTTACCTGCCGCGTGTCGCTTTCGGTCAGCGCCTCTTCGGAATAGCTGCCGCTTTCCTGGATCGCCTGCAGGAGCAGAATCTCCTGCCAGTCCGACATCACCGCCACGGCCAGCAGCAGGCCGTAGCCGCCGAAGAGCAACTGCACCGCCCAGGCCCACGGATTCAGGTCCCGCGGCAGTTCGCGCGGCGCTTCGGGCATGGGGACCCCCTGCGGGTGAATGGGAACGCCGGTTTCAGGAGGGCCGGGCCCGGCTGCGGGCCACGGAGCGCGGTGCTCCGCCCGCCGCCTATTCCCGAGCGGCGAGCCATCGTTCGGCGTCCATGGCGGCCATGCAGCCCGTGCCGGCGGCCGTGACGGCCTGGCGGTAAATCTTGTCCGCCGCGTCGCCGCAGGCGAACACGCCTTCGGCCGAGGTGTGGGTGGAGTGGGGCTGGGTGAGGATGTAGCCCTGCTCGTCCAGGTCGAGCTGTCCCTGGAGAACGCCCGTATTGGGAACGTGCCCGATCGCGACGAACAGCCCCTCCACCTCCAGGGTGCGGGTCTCGCCGCTCTGGGTGTCGCGCAGCGCCAGGCCGGTGACGCCTCGCTCCTCGTCGCCCAGTACCTCGTCCACGGTGGAGTTCCAGGCGAACTCGATTTTCTCGTGCTTGCGCGCCCGCTCCTGCATGACCTTGCTGGCGCGCAGCTCGGCCCGCCGGTGGACGATGGTGACCTTGGTGGCGAAGTTGGTGAGGAACAGCGCCTCCTCCATGGCCGTATCGCCGCCGCCCACCACGGCCAGGGGCTTGCCCCGAAAGAAGAAACCGTCGCACGTGGCGCAGGCGGAGACGCCCCGGTTGCGCAGCCGCCGCTCCGACTCGATCTCCAGCCAGCGGGCGGAGGCCCCGGTGGAAACGATCAGCGCGTCGCAGGTGAGTACGTCCCCCTTGTCCAGGTAAAGGGTGAACGGCCGTTGGGAGAGTTCGACCTTCTCCGCGTTGCCCGCCTTGAACAGGGTTCCGAAGCGCTCCGCCTGCTGGCGGAAGTCGCGCATCATGTCCGGGCCCTGCACGCCCTCGACGTAGCCGGGGTAGTTTTCCACGTCGGTGGTGATGGTGAGCTGGCCTCCCGGCTCGTTGCCGGAGACCACTACCGGCTCCAGGTTGGCGCGGGCGGCGTACAGCGCGGCGGTCAGGCCGGCGGGGCCGGAGCCGAGGATGATCAACTTGTGATGCTCGGCGGCGCCTTGGGCTTCCTTGCTCTGGGGTTCTGCGGCTTGCGGTTCCATCGCTCCTATCCGTTTTGGAGAATGCCGTCCAGGTCGCCTCCGCGGTCCAGGTCGGCCAGCTCGTCGAACCCCCCCACGCCCTTACCGTCGACGAAGATCTGCGGCACGCTGCGGCGGCCCTGGGCCTTTTCGATCATTTCGGCGCGCCGATGGGGCTCCCGGTCCAGGTTGATTTCCTCCCACGACACTCCCTTGGAATCCAGCAGCGATTTGGCGCTGCTGCAATAGGGACAATACGTCGTGGTGTACATGACGATTTCGGGCATCGACTGTCTCCTCTGTGACACACGGTGCCCCACCCGGTCTGGCTCCATGGCCCAAAAAGTTCCACCCGCCCCAGGGCAACGCCCGGCCTGCCCCGCACCCGCCGCTCGAGCGGCAGCGGCTTGCCACGAATGGAATGGGTGGCCTCCCGTTCCCCCTAGCGCCCCACCGTTCGGTCAAATTATATCCTCGAAAGACCGGCTTGGGAAGCGGCTCCGCGGGGCGTCTTCGGGTTTCGCGGCTACACTTTTCGCAGGAACACCTCCTCCACGGCGTGGTTCGCCGCCTTCCGCAATACCAGGTGCGCGCGCCACTTGGTCGGCAGGATGTTCTCGTACAGATTGACCTCGTTGATCTCCGTCCAGATGCGCGCCGCGAAATCCCGCACCTCCTCTTCCGATATTTGCGTGAAGCGGTAGAAGAACGAAGTGGGATCGTGGCGGGCCAGGTTGCGGAAGGTCATGAAGCGGTCCATGTACCACTGCCGCACCACGTCCGTGTCGGCGTCCACGAACAGCATGAAATCGAAAAAATCGGAGACGAAGATCCGCGACCGCCGCCAGGAGGAGGGCATCCCGGTCTGCAGCACGTTCAGCCCTTCCACGATGGCGATGTCCGGCCGGTCGACCACCATCGTTTCCCCCGGCGCGATGTCGTAGGAGTGGTGGGAATACACCGGAACTTCGAGGCGCGGCTTGCCCGCCTTGAGGTCGGCGAGAAACCGCACCAGCCGCTGCAGGTCGAAGCTCTCCGGAAAGCCCTTGCGCCGCATCAGCCCCCGCTCCTCCAGGGTGCGGTTCGGATAGAGGTAGCCGTCGGTGGGCACCAGCGCGACCCGCGGATGATTTGGCCAGCGGGAGAGCAGCGCCCGCAGCAGCCGGGCGGTGGTGCTTTTGCCCACCGCGACGCTGCCGGCCATGCCCACGATGTAGGGCGCCTTATCGGTGCGGGTGCCGAGAAACGTGGTCGAGGCTTTGTGCAGCCGCTGGGTCGCCTCCACGTACAGGCTCAGCAGCCGGGAGAGGGGGAGGTAAATCTGCTCCACCTCCTCCAGGGAGACCGGCTCGTTGCGGCCGCCCAGGGCCTCGGCTTCCTCCTCCGTCAGGGTCAGCGGGGCATCCGCCCGCAGGCGGCTCCACTCTTCCCGGGTCAGGCGGAGATAGGGAGAAAAGCCGCCGCCCTCCGCCTGCTCGGGCGAAAACGGAGTCGGGTCGATCGTGAGGCGGGAGGTGACCATGGCGATGCTCGGGCCGGCGGCGCACACGCGCATCGCGGCGGTTAGGAAAATTGCGCAACCCGCCTACTCTATACGCATTACGGAGAGATTTCGACCGGAGCGGGGTGCGCGGGCAGGCGCGGGCGTGTCCCCTCCCCCAACCCCGCCCAGGCTACTCCCCGAGGACGCGGAGCATCTCCTCGACGGAGGCGAACTTGACTCGGGGGCGCTCCTGGGGCTGGCCCTTGGCGACTTCCGCCTCATCGATGCGCTTCCAGTCGGCGAAGGAGACCACGCGAACGCCCTTGTCCCGCAGGAATGAGTCGATGGCGGCGGGATCGGGCCGGAGCTCCGCCGGCACGTCGAGGCTGGGGGCGTCCTCGATCATGCAGCGCACGGTTTCGATGGAATCGTTCTTGTTGGTGCCGATCACGCCGTTGGGCCCCCGCTTGATCCACCCGGACGTGTAGACCCGGGGCAGGGGGGCGTCCTCCGCCGGATCGATGACGCGGCCCGCGCGGTTGGGGATCACGCCGCCGCGGTCGTCGAAGGGCAGACCGGGCAGGGGCAGCCCCTTGTAACCGATGGAACGGAACACCATGTCCACCGGAAGTTCCTCGGTCTCGCCCGTGCCCCGGGCGCGTAGGGCGC
>JAPUJL010000421.1 GCA_027296185.1 SAR324 cluster bacterium
CGGTTTCCCGAAGCCGCCGCCTACCGCCCCGAGCCGATTCTGTAGCCGAACCGCAGCCAGCCCTCGATCGGCGGTTCGCGGCCACGGTGGGCACAGCGCAACGGGAGGCTGCGGGGGAGCCGGAGCAGGGTTCGGAGAAAACCGATCGATGGGGGACGAGCGGAGCCTACCCCGTGCTGCGCTTCGCCTCGCGGGATTTCAGATAGTCTTCCAGCCGATCCAGCGCCTCGCCGATGTTTTCCATGGAGTTCGCGTAGCTGAAGCGCAGGTACCCCTCGCCGCCACGCCCGAAATCGACGCCGGGCGTCAGCGCGACGCCGGTGCGCTCGAGGATGTCCTTGGCCAGGGCGATGGAATCGCTCCCGTAGCGGCTGGCATTGGCGAAGCAGTAGAAGGCGCCGCTGGGCTCGTACTGGAGCGGCAGGCCGATTTCGTCCAGGCGCTGCACGAGGAACAGCCGCCGCCGGTCGTATTCCCGGCGGTACTCCTCGCAGATGGGCACCGCCTCGTTCATGGCGGCGATGCCGGCGTACTGGATGAACTCGTTGGCCGAGATCATGATGTTCTGGTGCAGCTTCATCACCGCCGGCAGCAGGGGCCGCGGGAAGATGAGGTAGCCCAGCCGCCAGCCGGTCATGGCGAAGTACTTGGAAAAGCCGTTCAGCACGAAGGCGTGATCGGTGATGCCGAGGATACTCTGCTCCGCTCCGCCGTAGGTCAGCCCGTGGTAGATTTCGTCGGAGATCACCGGAACGCCCAGCGCCGCCAGCCCGCGCATCACCTCCGGGCGCAGCACGACGCCGGTGGGGTTGGAGGGCGAGCAGACCACGATCGCCCGGGTGCGCGGTGTGATCGCCCGGCGCACCGCCTCGGGGTCGGGCTGAAAGCCATCCTCCTCCCGGATCGGCACGAACACCGGCTCGCCGCCCGCGATGCGCACGAAGTTGGCGTAACAGGCGTAGGTGGGATCGGTGAGCACCACTTGATCGCCTTTTTCCAGGAGCAGCAGCATCAACAACTGCATCAGCAGCGACGTGCCCATGGAAACCAGAATCCGATCGGGCGAGAGCTCCAGACCGTACTTGCGGTTGTGATAATCGGCGATGACCTCGCGGAATTCCGGAATCCCCATGCTATGGCAGTAGCGGGTCTTGCCCTCGCCCAGGGCGCGCACCGCCGCCTGGTGAATCGGCTCGGGGGTGGGGAAATCCGGCTCGCCGAACTCCAGATGGATCACCGAGCGGCCCTGCGCTTCCAGCGCCTTAGCCGCCTGAAAGATTTCGACCGCTTGAAACGAGCTGACCTCGTCCAGATGGGCAGGGAGATGGATCATCGTGCGCTTTCCTCGAGGGGCAGAAGCGAAAAGGCGGCCGATCCCGCACCGGCCACCGCAAAAACAGAAACAATATTAGCACTCACTCTGGCACAGGAGTGTGTGACAGTAAATTGGTTTTTTGGCAGCCGATCAGACGGGCGAGCCTTCACCTGAATTCATTGTGTAGCGGGCGCCGCGCCGCCGCAGGTGGCCGCGCCCATGTCATTCGGCTGGCGGCGCGCCGACTTCCTCTCCCCACATCCGGTCGATTTCCGCCAGCAACGCCTCCAAGGTTCCGTCGTTGCGGATCACCCGATCCGCGCCACCTTCGCGGGCCGCGTTGCTCCACTGGGCGTCGATGCGCGCCCGCGCCTGATCCTGAGACATGCCGTCCCGGGCGGCGAGCCGGCTCATGGCGAATTGGGTGCTCGCGCTGACCGTCCACACGCGGTCGCAGAGCTGGTCCCAGCCGGCCTCGAACAGAATCGCCGCATCGACCACGATCGCCGGCGGAGGCTCGGGCCGGGCCCGCACCGCGGCGATTTCCGCGGCCATGCGGCTCGCCATGTGGGGCTGCATGATCCGGTTCAGCGCCTTGAGCCGCCTCGGCTCGGCGAATACCAGTGTGCCCAGGGACTGGCGGTCGATGGCGCCATCCCCGTCGAGCACCTCCTTGCCGAACCGGCGCACGATGTCCTCGTAGGCTTCTCCGTCGGGAGCCAGCACCTGGTGCCCCACGCTGTCGGCGTCGATGACGTGGGCTCCCAACTCCGCGAGGCGCCGCGAGACGGTGGTCTTGCCGGCGCCGATTCCCCCGGTGAGCCCGATGACCGGTGTGCCGTGGCCTTCTGTCGCGTTCGGCGGCATATCGTGCGATGATGCTTGGGTTCGAGCCTCAGCGCCCACTCGCGGTGCGCGCCCACCGTTTTCCGAAACCCGTCGATCGACCGGCTTGGCGTCCAGCTTGGTCAGGCGCCCGGTGCAACGTCCCCAGTTGCCCGAATTCGGCCGATCCCACCGCCACTGGTAACACAGCCCGGCCCATTGCGCCCGCCCCCGATCCACGTATCCGCCGCCGACCGATGACCGAGCACGCGCCCCCCATCGAAAGCCAACCGCTCCCGGCGGAGGAGGCCCCGCCCGGCCCGGGCGTGCCGGGGTACGGCGAGATCTTCGGCTTCGCCGTGCCGCTGATGCTGGGGATGCTCAGCTACGCCCTGCTGACCGTGGTCGATGCCGCCTTCGTGGGGCGGCTGGGCACGGCGCAGCTCGCGGCGCTGGGCATGGCGGGGGTGTTCTACTTCACCGGCCTGGTGCTGTTCGTGGGGCTGATGCGCAACTCCATCGCGTTCATCGCCCGGGCGTACGGCGCGGGCCATCCGGAGCGCGTCGGCGAAATCCTGGCCCAGTATCAATGGTTGGCCCTGCTGGGGCTGCCGGTGCTGCTGGCCTTGTCGCGGGTCTTCCCCTGGATGCTGGACTGGAGCGGTCTGAACCCCGAGGTGACCGGGTTCGCCACGCAGTACTTGAACATCCGCCTGTGGGACATCCCCTTCGCCCTGACCTTGATCCTCTACAGCTCGCTCTATCAGTCCCTGGGGAACTCGCGCTTTCCCATGCTGATCCAACTGAGCGCCGTGGTGCTGAACGGCGTGTTGGACTA
>JAPUJL010000422.1 GCA_027296185.1 SAR324 cluster bacterium
CTCTCCCGCATCGCAGCGCACGACCACCCCGAACCGGTCGCGGGAGAACCGGGTATATCCCTTGAATGCGTCCGAGCCGGGCAGCTTTTTCCGCTGCAGGTCCAGCACGGCGAACGCCCCAATCGAAAATGCCGTGAACACGCCGCCCAACAATATCATCAACTCGAAGGCGAAGATCGTATACGGCGGTATGGACACGATCGGCTTGGCGCTCACCGGGAGCACCCATTCCATCGAGGTCCACGAGGTCAGGGCGTAGCCGAAGAAGATGCCCAGTCCACCCATCACCAACGTCACGAAGGGCACCCTGCTCTGGGGGTGGCCCATCGCCGCGTGCAATTCGTGGTGAAAAAAGGGCGACATGACGCTGAAGTCCTTGCCCTGACCGCGCAGGGAGCGGATGACGGCGGTTGCCTCGTCGATATACTCGAAGGTACCCCAGATTCCGTTGAACGACTTACGCATCCTCGACCTATGTCGTTGCGGTTCCGCCGGCGGCGATCAAAGTTCGCCCGCCGGGTTCTTCCTCGGTGGCTCGAGCCCCTCCTTCATCTCGGCGATGGCCATGCCGGGCATGGAGCGGAGGAACAGCATGAACAGGGTGAAGAAGAAGCCGAAGCTGCCCAGGGTGATGCCCACCTCGACGACGGTGGGTACGTAGTTTCCCCAGTTGGCGGGGTTGAACTCCCGCTGCAGCGAATTGACGATGATATTGAAGCGCTCGAACCACATCCCGATGTTGATCAGGATCGAAATGAAGAACAACGCCAGCAGATTGTTGCGGATCTTCCAGCGCCACAGCGGCAAGGGCGAGATCACGTTGCAGAACACCATGATCCAGAAGGCGTACTGCGCGAAGCCGAAGGTCGGTACGTCGGTGAAAGGCAGCAGGGCCTCGTCCCCGAAGGCCCGGAAATAGAACTGCCCGCGCTCGAAGGGCACGCCGCTGTAATAGGCGATGAAGAACTCCGAGACGTAGGCGTAACCCACGATGATCGAAGTGAAGAGGATCACCTTGGCCATGCTCTGCAGGACGTGGTCGGTGATGTATTTTTCCATGCCGAACACGATCCGCATCGGGATGACGATGGTCAGCACCATCGCCAGCCCCGAGAAGATCGCCCCCGCCACGAAGTAAGGGGCGAAGATCGTGGTGTGCCACCCGGGAATCATCGACATGGCGAAATCCCAGGAGACGATCGAGTGCACCGAGAACACCAGCGGCGTCGCCAGCGCCGCCAGCAGCAGATAGGCCCGGGCGTAATGGAGCCATTGCTGGAAGGAATTGTTCCAGCCCATGGCCAGCATCGAGTAAATCATCTTGCGCAGACCCTTGCTGCTGTCCCGCGCCGCGGCGATATCGGGCACCAGCCCCACGATGAAGAACGTGATGGAGATCGTGAGGTACGTCGAGACGGCGAACACGTCCCACAGCAACGGGGACTTGAAGTTCACCCACAGCATCCGCTCATTGGGGTAGGGGATCAGCCAGTAGGCGTACCACGGACGCCCGAGGTGGATGATCGGGAACAGCCCGGCCGTCATCACGGCGAAGACCGTCATTCCTTCGGCGGCCCGGTAGATGGGCGCCCGCCAGGGCGCACGGGTCAGGAAGAACACGGCGGAAATCAGCGTCCCCGCGTGACCGATCCCGATCCAGAACACGAAGTTGGTGACGTAGACGCCCCAGCCGATCGGGTGCGATATCCCGCTCAGCCCGAGCCCCACGTCCACCTGGATGGCGAAGCTGACCGCGCCCACCATCAGCGCGACCACGAAGCCCAGCAGCAGGAGGAAGTACGCCGGCCGCGGGCGTACCATCGTGCTCAGGACGTCGTCGTTGACTTCCGCATAGGTGATGGTGCTCAAACTACGCCTCCTCTCCCGGGTGCCCGTCGATCAGGTCCATGACCTTGCGCAAGTAGGTGATACCCGGCTTATTGGCCGTCTCCGCCAGCACCTCGTACTGCCGCACCCGTTTGTCCTCGTCGTGCTCGCCGCGCAGGGCCCGGCGCGCCACGGCGCTGTTGGGATCGGCCAGGTTACCGAAGGCGATCGCGCTCGTCGGGCAGGTCTGGACGCAGGCGGGGGTTACTTCGCCCTCGCGGATGTCGCGGCCCTGGCCATTGGCGGAATACCGGGCGCGGTGGATGCGCTGCACGCAGAAGGTGCACTTCTCCATGATCCCCTTCGAGCGCACTGTGACGTCGGGATTCAACTGGAGGTGCAAGGGGCTGTCGTACTCGTACTCGAACCAGTTGAAACGCCGCACCTTGTACACGCAGTTGTTCGCGCAGTACCGGGTGCCGACGCAACGGTTGTACACCTGGGCGTTGAGCCCCTCGGGCGTGTGGTAGGTGGCGTAGACGGGGCAGACAGGCTCGCAGCCGGCGTTCTCGCAGTGCTGGCAGAGCATGGGCTGCATGAGAGTCTTGTAGCTGTCCCCTTCGCCTTCGAGGAAGCGCTCGATGCGGAGCCACGACATTTCCCGCCCCAGCGCCACGCGCTCCTTGCCGACGACGGGCACGTTGTTTTCCGCGTAACAGGCGGCCACGCACGCGGAACAGCCGGTACAGCGGTCCACGTCGATGGTCATGCCCCAGCGGTAGGGCTCGTAGTAGCCGGGCGTGTCGCCCCGCTCGGGGTAGAAATCGATCCGGCGCGGGTGCTCGCCGCCGCCGGCATGGTGGCCGTCCGCCGGCTTTTCGCCCTTGGCGAACTGCTCCGGGGTGATCGTCTTGATGATCCCGCGCCCCATCTGCCGGGGGCTGCCGTCCAGTTGCACCACGAAGGAGCGGCCCTCGCCCCGCTCGATGGTGACGCGCGTGGAGAGAAAGGCGAAGTCTCCCGAGTCGGCGTCGGTCTTAGCCGGCAGCAGGGAGACGATGTTGACGCCCCGCCCGTCGGCCGTTCGGCCCGCCCCGCTGTGCCCCTGTCCAAGGGGAACGGCGATCACGTCGCGGTGAACGCCATAGTGGTAATAGGCGGAAACCGTGACCTCACCCTCGGGCGAGCGGACGACCATTTGGTCGCCGTGGGAAATGCCATGGGCTTTGGCGGTCTCCGGATTGATGTCGGCCCAGGAATCCCACACCACTTGCGACAGGGGATCGGGGATTTCCTGCAGCCACGGATTGACCGAGCCCTCGCCGCTGCGGTGGCGCAACGACGGCGTGGGAAGCAGCAGCAGCCCGTTGCCCTCCAGGGAGGGCTGCGCCAGCGGCCGGTTGAGGGCGTCCGGCCTCAGCCTTACGATGCTGGAGAACGCCACCTGCCGGAAGACGCCGCCGTTTTGCAGCGACTGGCGCCAGAATTCCTCGAACGGCTCCCGGGAGCCGGTTTCGAGTTGAATTTCGCGCCACGCCTCCATCAGGTAATCCCGGAAGGCGGTGCCGTCCTCGAATCCGGCCAGACCCAGGGCCTTGCCCAGGGAAATCAGCGTGTCCTCCGGAGCCTTCACCGGAAAGACCGGCGCCATCACCGGTTGCCGCAGGGCGAACACACCCCGCTGCGGGAAAGCATCGCCCCAGCGCTCGTAGGCGGTCAGCCCCGGCAGCAGGATGTGGGCGCGGTGGGTGGTCTCGTCCCAGGCGGATGAGAGGCTGACAATGGTGCCCACCCGGCCCAGCGCCTCTTCCACGCCTGTCGCAGGGGGCAGGTGATAGAGGGGATTGGCACCGTCGACGATCAGCACGTCCACTTCCCCCGAGCGCATGCGGCGCACGGCGTCCAGCACTTCGGCGAAGGGACTCGAGGAGTCGATCTGCTGCATGGCCCCGAACTGCACCGTCTCCCCGACGTTGCCGGCCACGAAGTTCAACAGGGAGACCGCCGCATGGGCGTCCGACGCGGCCTCGTGGGCCAGGGAGGTGCCGCCCCCCAGGGCCAGGCTCTGCTCGGCCCGGGCGAACTCGTCGGCAAGGGCTTGCAGCCGCTCCTCGGCCACGCCCGCCTCCTCGGCCGCGCGGGCCAGGGTAAACGGCCTCAGAAACGCCTCGACCCGGGCACGGTCGCCGGGCGGCACGCGACGCCCGTTGCGGTGCACGGTCTGCCGCGCGATGGCCAAGGCCACCACCGTCTCGCTCCCCGGGCGGACGGGCAGCCAGTCGTCGGCATTGGCACCGCTGAGGGAGAGGTGCGGGCCCACATGGACGAATCGCCCGCGGGTGCGCTCCTCGTCGTTGGCCGCGTGCATCTGGGCGAACTGGCGGTTCTGACGCACCGGGCTGAGCCAGGTCTCCAGAAAGTCGCTACCGAAATTGAGCAGAAACGTGGCGCGGTCGATGCGGTACTGGGGAATCTCCGGCCGGCCGAACATCCGGCGGTTGGCCTGCTTGATGGCGTGCTGTCCCAGCGGATCGAGGACGACCTTGGGCGAGGCCCCCAGGGCCGAAAGCCACTGGTCCAGCAATTGGCCCCGCGTACCGTCCGCGCGGTTGGTCATCAGCACGATGCGGCTGGGGTCCGACACGGCGCGCAAGCGCTCCGCCGCGGCGTGCTCGGCGGCATCCCACTCCGCTTCCCGCCATTCCTCGCCCTCGCGCAGCATGGCCGAGGGGATGCGGGCGGGATTGTAGAGGGTCTGGAGCGACGACTGCCCGCGGATGCAGAGGTTGCCGCGGTTGATCGGATGGTCCGGGTTGCCCTCCGCCTTGATGGCGCGGCCCTCGCGGGTGCGCATGATCATCCCGCAACCGGCGGGGCATTCGGCGCAGGTGGTGGCGTAATCGATCGGGTTGCCCGGAACGTAATCGATGTTGTCCGGGGGGACGAGCAAGGGGATCAGCTTCTCGGGCACATCCGAGCAACCGGCCGCGGCCGCGGCGGAGGCGCCGCCCGCGGCCAGGACCTTGAAGAAATCCCGTCTTCGTAATTCTCGTTCCATGTTAACGGCCTCTCTCTCGATCGAGATTACTTGTGACAGGTCAGGCAGTCGGTGAGATTCGGCCGGTGGTGGCCGATGGGGCTCATCGCGTTCTTCAGGGAGGTGCTGCCCGGGCCGGCGGGGGTGGCCGCCTTCCGTTCCTGGGCGCCGGGTATCGTCAGGTGACATTCCATGCACCAACCCATCAGGCCGAAGTCCGGATTGAACTTTTCCACGACGTGCATGGTCTCGATGGGGCCATGGCAGGTCTGACAGGGAACGCCATTGGGAAATATCTCGTTGCGGGCGCGCACATGACGGAAGTGGGGATACCGCACGAAATCGGGAACGTCGTGGATCTTCACCCAGGGGATGGGCTCCTTCTTGTCCCAGTATTCCTTGAGCTTCTGCACCTCCGCCAGCTGCGTCCCTACCAACTGATGGCACCCCATGCAGATCTGCACCGGAGGCACCCCGGAGACCAGCGAACGCCGCGCGTAGATGTGACAATACTCGCAGGGGATCTGGATGTCCGTGGCGTGAATCTTATGGCTGAACTTGATGGGCTGCGGACCCGCGGGGATTTCCGCCACATCCTGGTCGGTAAGCTGAGCCAGCGCCGCGCCGCCCGATAGGGCGAACATTGCAGCGGCTAGGAGGGGAATCAGGATGCCCCCAGGGAAGAGCCGTTTCGGCTGACCGGTCATGCGCAATCTGCTCCCGAATCCCTCTCTTCTACTGCGTTTCGCCCGATTTAAACTGGGTGCCGTCCGCCCGGCTAGGATCGGCCGCGTGCGTCGAAACTCCCGCGGCTCGGCGCCGGTTCCAGACCCTACTGCACCGCCGATGCCGGTCGCCAGAGGATTCTTCGCGTCACCAACATCGCGCTGGAACGGCGGATTGGCGTGGCTTCAGGCGCCCCCGGCGCGGCGAACGGCCGGTTCCGGGGCTGCGGCACCCCCCATTAATCACATTCTCCTGGGGAACGCAACGGGAACCCGGTCCACTGACAATCCCCCCGCCCCCAAACGGCGATGGCCACGCCAATCCGGCTCTCTATGCCGCTCCATCCGCGCCGCTCCATCCGGGCCGCTCCATCCGGGCCTGGGGCCGACACCCGTAAAACGGCGGAAGGAAGGAGCGCTTGCGTTATTCGGGCGGTTTCGTGGATAAGGCGGCGTTTGCCGATTCGGTGCCGGCGTGGGGCCTTCCCTGGGCCGCTCCGCGCCGCCGTGCAAGCCGAGCAGCGAGGGCCACCGCCCGCCCCTCGATCCGCCCCAGGCTGTAGGCCAGGCATTCGGCCACATAACCCAGCGTGAAGCGCCAGGGGGAAATCCCGGGCCGCTTCGCCAGCCATTC
>JAPUJL010000423.1 GCA_027296185.1 SAR324 cluster bacterium
GGCGATCATGCCGCCTTCCTGCATGAACTGCTGAATCGCATCCTGCAATTCCTGATGGGTCAGATGCTTCCGCTTGCTCATCGTTGACCTCCTCGGAAACGCCGAAGCGTGTCGCTGGGTCCGCAGCTGGGATCGGCCGCCCTGCAACAGTGGGGCGGGATCGGCGCGGACCGGCCGGTTTGATGGCGTCATACTCGACAATCATTCAGAAATTGTGCCTTTTGTGAGCCCACTCCCCGCCAAATTCCCGCGATCTATGATTTGATTGGGAAAAATCGGAGCCTTCCCGCCCGGGGGAGCGGCGCCGGGCGAAAAAGCGGATGCCAGATTGAGGCGGGATCGCCTCAGACTGGCCTGGGTGTCGGGAAAAGGAAGCTGCTGCGTGAGGCGGTGGAGACTCGGCGGGATCGCGGCGGGCAGCCGAGTAATTCGAGTCATTTCATTTGGAGAAATTCTTCGTGGCCCGTTCGACACGCTTGGAGGGGGGGTCTCGGATCGACGCGGGCGC
This sequence comes from SAR324 cluster bacterium, assembly GCA_027296185.1. GTDB lineage: Bacteria > SAR324 > SAR324 > SAR324 > JACQKK01 > JAPUJL01. The sequence goes on from JAPUJL010000423.1 coordinate 509, forward strand.
ACAGGGAAATCGCGGCGGTGCGGGGCTATTCCAACCGGTCCCGCTTCGATAGGTAATTTTTGCCGCGGCGTTACCTTCGACTCCGCTCAGGCCAGGCGAGACGCCCAACGCTGTGGGGCTCCTCAAACGCGCTCAGCGTGGCTTCAGGCGGTATCGAGCCGGGGTATAACCACCCGGCTCACCCCAGCACGCCGGAATCGCGGAGACCGGCGATGGCCTCCCAGTCGTAGCCGCACTCGAGGAGCAGTTCCTCGGTGTGCTGGCCGATCTCGGGGGCCGGACCGCGGGGGCCGATATCCGCGCCTAGGATGCGAAAGGGGGTGGAGAGCGAGCGGAACGGGCCGATCTCCGGGTGATCGATGGTGCAGAAATGACCCATGGCTTCCGCCTGGGGATCTTCGACCACCTGGGGCAATTCCAACACAGCGGACCAGATCACCCCTGCCGTGTTGAGGCGTTTCCACCACTCCGCCAGGTCCCGGGCGGCGAAAATCGCGTCCATCGCTCCGACCAGTTCCGCGCTGCGCTCCATCCGCTTCTCGCGGGTATCGTAGCGCGGGTCGCCGATCCACTCGGGGCGGTCCAGCGCGCGGCACATGGGCGCCCAAAAGCGGTCCGGGTGGGGCATCACCAAAAGCAGCCACCGGTTGTCGCGGGTCAGGTACCCGTTCCAGATCGGGTTATACGGCGAAACGCGGGTGTAGCGGGGGGGGATCTTCCGGGCCACCAGAGCGGCGGATAGGTCGCTGCTCAGCGCCCATAGCCCGGTGGCGAACAGGGTCACGTCGACCCGCAGCCCCTCGCCGGTCTGGTCCCGTTGGCGTAGCGCAGCCAGCATGGCCGTCATCACGTTGAGCGAGGTGGAGTGGTCGCCCATGCCGGGCCGCTGCACCGGCGGCGGCGATCCCGGTTCCCCCATGAGCCCCATGATTCCGCTACGCGCCCAGAACGCCGAATAGTCGAATCCCGGGCGGTTGCGGTCGATGCCCAGGGCGCCGAACCCGCTCACCGCCACGTAGATCAGCCGGGGGTAGCGCGCCTTGAGCCGCTCGTAGGTCAGGCCGTAACGCTCCTGGCGGGCGGGGAGCAGGTTGGTGACGAAGAAATCCGCCCCTTCCGTCAGCTTGGTCAGCAACTCGGGTCCGTCGGGATGCTGCAGGTCCAGGGAGATCGAGCGCTTGCCCCGGTTGTCCAGCTGAAAGGGATAGCTGAAGTCCGAGTCGGTGCTCATCCAGCTGAGGTTGAAAGCCCGGAAGGGGTCCCCCGTGGGCGGTTCCACCTTCACCACGTCCGCGCCCAGATCGGCCATCAGCGCGCACCCGCTCGGCGCCGCCAGCCAATTGGCCGCCTCGATGATGCGGATTCCCTCCAACGGCGCGGTCATGGTTTCGATGGATTGAGGGGAAACTTCAGCACCCGCCCCTGCCGGGCGGACTCCGGGTCACTCGGCCGGAGCCTCGTCGGGTTCCGGCTTCTTCATGGCGGCCATGAGGCTCGCCAGCGAAGCGGAATCGGCGAACCGCTCCAGGGCCGAAATCATCGCAATCATCGCAACGCCCGTCTCGGCCACGGGCAGCAGGTTTTCCGGCCCGATGCCGCCGATGGCCACCACGGGCACCGGCGCTTGGGCCACCACCTCCCTCAGCCGCGCTACCCCTTGGGGTTCGTGGGCCAGGGTCTTGGTGGCGCTGGCGAAGACCGGCCCGAAGCCGATCGCCGCCGCTCCGAGCTCCAGGGCGCGCCGAATTTCCTCGTCCGTGTGCGTGGAAATCCCGACCCGAAGCGGCGCGCCGGCGAGATCGGAGGGAGCGTAGCGCATTACGTCCTCCTGGCCAAGGTGTACGCCCCACGCCTCTGCGGAGACGGCGAGCTCCAGGTCGTCGTTGACGATCAGCCGCGTGGCGGGGAATTCCCGCGCCCAGGCGGCGATTTCGTTCACGTGGGGGGCCAGCGGCCGATCCTTGATGCGCAGTTGCAGGTAGGGCACCTTCGCCGCGAGCATCAGCCGAGCCCGCTCGAGGGTGCCGACGATGGCGTAGAGCTCGGCCATGGGGCGATCGGGAGGAAGCTGACGAATTCGATATTGAGGAATGGGCGCCGGGACCGTAGCCAGCGGCCGGTTGCCGGGTATGGTCAGGCCGAGCGGGTGTCCTTCCCGGCCGTCTGGGCCTGGATCTCCAGCACCTCCTCGGAGGGAGGAACTGCGCATCCGGCGGCCTTCACCCCCATCAGCCGGTTGTTGAGCGTCCGCACCACGCAAAACAACATCACCGAGCGGATGGGGGGCAACAGCAGCATGGCCCCCAACGCATCGGTGAAATAGCCCGGAATGGCCAGGAACAGCCCGCCGAAGATGATGGCCAAGCCGTTCAGCACCTCGCGCGTGGGCAGGACCCCCTGCTGCAGTTGGCTGTGAATCTCGAACAGCATCCGCACACCCTGGATCCGCACCAGGAAAATCCCCAACACGAACGACCCAAGAATCCAGCCTAGGCTCAAGGTCAGGCCGATCCGGTTCCCCACCACGAGAAACAGCCACGCTTCGGCAAAAAAGATCGCGATAGCGGCGAGAAAGACGATGCGCTTGATCATGATCGAAATTCGTTGCTGGCAAAGGTGCGATGGTGCGACAGACTCAGCTTAGCACACGAGTCGCCCCGATCGCCGCAATCCCGTTCACAATCCTCCGTCAGCGGTCCGATGATCGGTCCCGGCGCGGCTCGCGGACCTCATCCGGGCGCAGTCGCTCCGGCGCATCCATCCCGGTCGGGTGGAAACATGGCCGGTGCGCTGCCGCTGCGGATTCCCGGGCGCTTGTTCAATTTCCGGCCCGATGGTAATTCACGTCATTTACTTCGGCGCACGGCGGCGCCGGTCATCGCGTCTAATCGGGAGCGCTACGTCGGCATCATGGAGACGATCAACGTGGGCCTGTTCGGCCTGGGCGTCGTGGGATGCGGGGTGGTGGAAATCCTGCAGCGCAACCGCGAGCTGATCCGGCAGCGCCTGGGCGCGGAACTCCGCATCACCAAGGCGGTGACGGCTCACCCGGACAAGGAGCGGCCCGTGCCGCTGGAGAACATCGCCGTCTCGGCGGACCCGGAGGCCATTCTGGGCGATCCGGAGATTCACATCGTGGCCGAGCTGATCGGCGGGGTGGGCCTCGCCCGGGAGGTGGTGCTGCGCGCCCTCGAGTCCGGCAAGCCGGTGGTCACCGCCAACAAGGCACTGCTCGCCGAGCATGCCGGCGAGGTCTTCGGCAAGGCCTACGAGCGGGGCGTGGGGCTGGGCATCGAGGCATCCGTCGCCGGAGGGATTCCCGTGTTGCGGGCCTTGCGGGAGGGGCTGGCCGCGGACCGCGTCCTGGAGATCACCGGGATCGTCAACGGCACCTG
>JAPUJL010000424.1 GCA_027296185.1 SAR324 cluster bacterium
ACCGAATTTGCTGACCGGAAACGAATTCGCCTTCCTGCGCGCCGTTGCGGATCTATCTCGAAGCGAGACAGCCAGGCGGCTCGGGAAAGCCAGGAGGACCGTCATCAACTGGGAGGAAAAGGGTGACTCAGCCATCGGCGCCGATCCCCTGGTACATCTCGTGTTACGTCAATTTTTCTATGCCTGGATCTTTCCTGGGCAAGACACGATTCCGGACAGATTATTCAGTATCGTTGCAGGAGTGTCCCAGGAGCTCGTTTCCATCGATTACCGAGACCTGGAAACCTTACCGGATCTGGAGGGTTACCGAAGAAGCCGTTCCACCGATTGGCGGGTTTGGTATATCGGAGAAACCTTCCGTGACGCTAAGAATAGGCTTGTTGGAATCGAACGGGGGTAGTCGAGACCGTGAGTAAATTCCTGGGACGGGAGAAATCGCCTGCCGGGTCTGGTCATCCGGGCGATTGTGCCGCGTAAATACGACAAACCATGGCGGATTTGAGAGAGCAAATGCTGAAGGCGGGCCTGATCTCCCAGGAGCAGGCCAAGCGCTCGGCCCACAATCAGCGCGTCGAGAACAAGGAGCTCGGCCGCGAAGGCAAGGCCGACCGGGAGCGGGCCGCCAAGGCGGGGGTGAAGGCGCAAAAGCAGGCCCGCACCGCAGAGGACCGCAAGCGGGGCAAAGCCCAGCGGGAACAGCGGAAAGGGAAGGAGCGTCCCCGGCAGCTTCAGCAGAAAGCGGAGAGCGCCCTGGAACGCATCCTGCGCGAGGGGCGGATGGCTAAATGGGAGGGGAACCGCACCTACTACTTCGCCGACGGCCGCGCCCTGGAGTCGCTAAAAGTCACCGACGAGGCGGCCCGGCAGCTGGAGGCGGGCAAGGCGGCTATCGTGCGCAGCGATGGGCGGGGGCGCTACACCCTCCTGCTCTCCGGCGCGGCGTTGCAATTGCTGGAGGCCACCCCCGAACGGATCGTCACCTTCCATCGCGGGCCAACGGCCGATTGAATCTCTCCCAAATCGGAGTGGAGCCCGCGGCGGATCGGCCCGCAAGCCCTCATTTTGACAGAACCCGCAAGCTGTAACACAATGACCGGCGCCAGTCCCGCCGCCCCGCCATCAGGATCGGCTCCGGGGGGCTGGGCGCGCTAGCGAGGCGGCGGGCGGCGGCATCCCCAGTGGTTCGAGGGATGCGCGGCTTCACCCTGGAGATCGCGGACGAACGATCGTCGAACAGCTTGAGGAGACAGTCGATTTGAAACCTTTGGAATATCACGCGCCCGGCGCCCTCGACGACGCGGTGCGCTTGTCGGCAGAAGCGGGCGCCTCGCCCCTGGCCGGCGGAACGGACCTGATTGTCCAGCATCGCATGGGGCGGGTCGAGGTCGCCCACATGGTGGATCTCAAGAAGATTCCCGAACTGAACGTGCTCGAATTCGACAAGAAATCTGGGCTGCGCCTGGGCGCGGCCGTGCCTTGCGCGGCCCTGGCGGAATGCGAGCCCATCGGCCGGCTTTATCCGTCCCTCCTGGAAGGGGCGGAGCTGATCGGCTCGACGCAAATCCAGAGCCGCGCCAGCGTGGGGGGCAACCTCTGCAACGGATCGCCCGCGGCGGATACCATCTGCGCGCTGATCGTGCTGGACGCCGTGTGCGTGATCCAGGGGGCCAACGGCAGCCGGGAGGTGGCGGCCAAGGACTTCATGACCGGCCCCGGCGAGACGGCGCTGAACAAGGGCGAGCTGCTGGTGGAAATCCGCGTGCCGCCGCCCGCGCCGCTCAGCGGCAACGGTTACCTGCGCTTCATCCCGCGCAACGAGATGGACATCGCCGTGGTCTGTGTCGCAGCGCACCTGGTCTTCGACAAGGATCGGGAGACCTGCTTGGACGCCAAGATCGCCGTAGGCGCCGCAGCGCCGACGCCGTTGCTGGTGGAGCAGGCGGGTCGGGCGCTGATCGGAAGCAAACTCGACGAGCCGGCGTTGAAAGCGGCCGCACAGGCCGCCAGCAAGGCGGTACGACCCATCGACGATGCCCGGGGGACGGCGGAATACCGCCGCCACATGGCCGGCGTGCTCACGCGCCGGGCCGTCGGCATGGCCGTCAACCGGTTCAAGGAGAGCGGATAGATGAGCACCAAACGAGTCGTGACGGCCACCATTAACGGCACGGATTCCACCCTGATCGTGGACGACCGCATGTCCCTGCTCGATGCCCTGCGCGATGCGGCGGGGCTGACGGGCACCAAGGAGGGCTGCCTCACGGGAGACTGCGGGGCGTGCAGCGTCATCATGAACGGCCGCCTGGTGGATTCCTGCCTGGTCATGGCGCCCGAGGCGGAAGGGGCCATCATCGAAACGGTGGAGGGCCTGGCCCAGGGCAACGACCTGCACCCGCTGCAAAAGCGCTTTCTGGAGCACGCGGCGCTGCAATGCGGGGTGTGCACGCCGGGGTTTCTGGTCGCGGCCAAGGACCTGCTGGATCGCAACCCCGAACCCACCGACGACGAAGTCCGTTACTGGCTGGCCGGCAACCTCTGCCGCTGCACCGGTTACGACAAAATTCTGCGCGCGGTGCACGATGCCGCCGCCGACCTCAGAAGTTCCAGCCGATAGGAGGAGCCATGGAAAAGCAAACCCCGGGGGGCCGCCCGTATAAAGTTATCGGCACCCGCCCCATTCGCCACGACGGCGAGGACAAGGTCACCGGGCGCGCCCAATCCGGCGCCGATATCTCCTTCCGCGATCAGCTTTACGGCAAGGTGCTGCGCAGCCCCCACCCCCACGCCAGGATCGTCTCCATCGACGCGAGCAAGGCCCTGGCCATGCCGGGCGTGGAGGCAGTGATCACCGGGGCGGAACTCCCGCAGCCCCACGACCGGATGTTCCTCTCCGGCGAGGGCGGCGTGGAAAACTTCCGCTACGTGAACGACCGGGTGCTGGCCTCCGGGAAGGCGCTCTTCGAGGGCCATCCCATCGCGGCGGTGGCGGCCAAGGATATCTGGACCGCCGAGGAGGCGGTGAAGGCGATCGAGGTGACATACGAGGTACTGCCCGCCGTGACCGACGTGCTGAAAGCGATGCAGCCCGATGCGCCGCTGCTGCACGAGGAAATCACCACGGAGACCCTCGGCGAGAAAAAGAAGGAATCCACCAACGTCTGCCGCCACACCCAGCACAAGCGCGGCGACGTGGATCAAGGCTTTTCCGCGGCGGATGTGGTCATCGAGCGCGAGTTCACCACCAGCACCGTGCACCAGGGCTACATCGAGCCCCACAACGCCACCGCGCTCTACCGTAGCGACGGCCAGATCACCATCTGGACCAGCACCCAGGCGCCCTTCTGGGTGCGGCGGGACGTGGCCGAGCTGCTGGAGCTGCCCCTGTCCACGATCAAGGTGGTGCCGTTGGAGATCGGCGGCGGGTTCGGCGGCAAGATCGCCGTCTATCTGGAACCACTGGCCGTACTGCTCTCCAAGAAGACCGGCAAGCCGGTGAAGCTGGTGATGAACCGGCAGGAAGTGTTTCTGGCCACCGGTCCCGCCTCCAGCACCGCCACCCGCATCAAGATCGGCGTGAAGAAGGACGGGACGATCACCGCCGCCGCCGCGCACCTGGTCTACGAGGCGGGCGCCTTCCCGAGCAACTGGGCGGTGATGGGCAGCATGTGCGTCCTCGCACCCTATAAGATGGAAACTCTGTTGATCGATGCCTTCGACGTGCTCACCAACACCCCCAAGGTGATGGCCTACCGGGCACCTTCCTCGCCCCAGGCGATCTTCGGAGTGGAATCGGTGCTGGACGAGATCGCACTGGAACTGGGCATGGATCCCCTGGAACTTCGCATGAAGAACGCCGTCGAGGAGGGCGACCGGCGGGCGGACGGACCCAAGTTCCCCCGCATCGGCCTCAAAGAGACGATCCAGGCCGCCATGGACAGCGAGCATTACAAGAGCCCCGCCCCCTCGGGGCCGAACCAATCCCGCGCGGTCGCGGTCGGATTCTGGTTCAACGCCGGGCTGCAGTCCAGCGCCACCGTGGGCATCAACATGGACGGCACGGCCAGCGTGGTCACCGGATCGGTGGACATCGGCGGTTCGCGGGCTTCCATGGCCATGATGGCGGCGGAGGCGCTCGGCCTGAAGGCCGAGGAGGTGCGCCCCTCCGTGGCCGACACGGACGCCATCGGCCACACCGACGTCACCGGCGGCAGCCGCACCACCTTCGCCACCGGGATGGCCGTGTACGAGGCCTGCCAGGACGTGCTCGGCCAACTGAAGAAACGGGTGGCGACCCTGTGGGAACTGCCGGAGGAGGAGATCGAGTTCGACGGCAGTGCCTTCCAGCACGCCGACAACGGCAAGGATCCCATGACGGTCAAGGAGCTCGGGGCCAAGCTCACCGCCACCGGCGGCCCGGTAATGGGCCACAGTTCCGTCGCGCCGACCGGCGTGGGGGCGAGCTTCGGGGTGCACATCGCCGACGTCGAGGTCGATCCCGAGACGGGCAAGGTCACCGTCCTGCGCTACACCGTGGTGCAGGACGTGGGCCAGGCCATCCACCCCTCCTACGTGGAAGGGCAGATGCAGGGCGGCGCGGTGCAGGGCATCGGCTGGGCGCTCAACGAGGAATACGTGCGCAACGACGAGGGCAAGATGATGAACCCCAGCTTCCTCGATTACCGGGTGCCCACCATGCTCGACGTTCCCTCCATCGAGACGATCCTGGTGGAGGTGCCCAACCCGGGCCACCCCTACGGCGTGCGCGGTGTCGGCGAGACGCCTATCGTTCCGCCGCTGGGCACCCTGCACAATGCCATCGCCCGGGCCGTGGGCGTGCGGATGCGCTCCCTGCCCATGTCGCCGCCCAAATTGAGCGCGGCGTTGCAGGCGAAGGGCTTGGAAGCCATCGCGGCGCCCACGCCCTAGGGTCGCGGCCATGGCTGTCGTTCATGTCCCGTCCCTGCTGCAGGACCTCACCGGCGGCGTGGAGACGGTGGAGGTCCAGGTATCCGGCGAGGGCCGCACCAGCGTGCGCCAAGTCGTGGAAGAGCTCGACCGGCGCTTTCCCGGATTTGCCGCGCGCTTGCTCTGGGAGGACGACCTGATGCCCGGGATCGCCGTGTTTATCGACGGAGAACAGAACCGGCTCGGCCTGCGGGCAAAGATCGCCGGCGACAGTCAGATTTTCTTCATCCCGCCGGTCGTCGGCGGGTAGACCGGCCTCCGGTAAGGAACCTCCGCCGCAGCCGGCCGGCACTCTCGGTGGACGCCATGGGCACCGATCCGCTCAAGACCCTCGTCGTGGACGACGAGAAGCCGGCGCGGGACCGGCTGATCCACCTGCTGTCCAAGGACAAGCGGGTGGAAGTGGTGGGCGCCGCGGGCAACGGCCCGGAGGCCATCGACCGGGTAAACGAGCACCACCCCCACCTGATCCTGCTGGACATTCAGATGCCCGGGATGGACGGCTTCGACGTCGTACGGATGCTGAACGATCCGCCCTTGGTGATCTTCACGACCGCCTACGACGAGTATGCGATCAAGGCCTTCGAAATCCACGCCCTGGATTATCTGCTGAAGCCGATCCCCCAGAAGCGGCTCAGCGCGGCGATCGGCCGGGCGATCCAGGAATGGAGCGCCATCGACGGCGGGGGCCGGGACGATTGGCAGGAGCGGTTGTTGGAGGCGGTCAATGCGGTATCCCCGCCCCAGCGGACTCTGGCGCGGGTGCCCGTCCGGGCGGGCGAGACGATCCGCCTGATCGACCTGGTCGACGTGCTGTGGTTCTTCGTCCAGGACAAGCTGGTGTCACTGGTTTCGGCGGAAGAAACCCTCGACACCCAGTACACGACCATCCAGGAATTGGAGCAGAAGCTGGATCCGGACGTCTTCTTCCGCATCCACCGCTCGATGATCGTCAACCTGAATCACGTCAAGGAAATCCAACCCTGGTTCAGCGGCACCGTGAAGGTGGTGATGGACGATGCCGAATCCACCGCCCTCGACGTCAGCCGCGTCCACGCCCGCCGCCTTCGCCGCCAGATCGGGTGGTAGCCCTGAGCTAGCTTCCGTCTCCGGCACCCTGGGTTGGTGGCCCGGCCGGTTCCCCCCGCCGATCCTCCCCTTCCACCTCGGCCAGGAGCGGTTCCCGGCCGGTGAGGCTCCCTCCGGCGAAGCGGTCGGCGTCGCGCACGAGGCGCCGCATGGCCCGCTCGATCTCCCGGCGCGCGGCCTCGGGGTCGTCGCGTTTCGCGACCGGGATCGGGTCGCCCACGAACACCCACACCGTGGAAAAGGGCTTGGGCAGCTTCATTCGGTCCCACGAGCCGAACTCCCAGTAGCGCGTGGCCGTCCAGCAGATGGGCACCACGGGCACGCCCGCCAGTTGCGCCAA